>JBNJHE010000014.1:0-35695 GCA_051748205.1 Bacteroidota bacterium
CCCTGAAGTGATAGGGCGAACGAAGAGACTTAAGAGACTTAAGAGACTTAAGAGAACGAAGCGACTAATGCGACTAATGCGAACGAAGAGAATGAGAGAATGAGAGATGAGAGGTGAGTTGTTAGAGATGAGAAAATGAGAGATGAGAGATGAGCGATAAGATAGCGCAACAGCCAACACAGAACCCCGGTGAAACAGCTCCTGCCGTCGCGTTTTACGGGGCAAACATTGAACAAGAAACACCGAACACCAAACATAATTATAAACATATGAAGCAGTTACTGGTATTGATTATGGTGATAATAACAGGCATTGCGACCAACGTATATGCACAGGATACGACTCCGGACAGTCTGAATCGAATAATTAAAGACCCGGTTGGTGGAGATAAAATTTTGATAGGAGAAATTACCCTTGAGGGCTTAGAAAAGATCCAGGCTTTTCACTCTTACTACCAGCGTGAATACCAGGAATATACTCCTAACAATGATCTGTTACGATCAATCCAAACCAAAGCTGGCAAACATCAGGTCATTATCTTGCTTGGCACATGGTGTATTGACAGCAAGCAACAGGTTCCGCGCTTTATTAAAATTCTTGAATCCATAAATTTTCCAATGGAGAATGTCCGTATCTATGCCGTTGACCGAAACAAAGAGAGTAACGAGCAGAAGGACATGGCAAGCCGTTATGCGCTGGAACGTATACCTACTTTTATCTTTATTGATGCTAACGGAAACGAGACCGGCCGAATTGTGGAAAGACCAGCAAGCACGTTGGAAAAAGATATGATCAATATTTTCTAAGCCAGAAGCCTTATGTCAGAAAATAAAAATAAATCAGCACTCCATGTAAACGAAGGTGTAGATCAGCCTTCCTCAGTCAATGATAAATTACTGGCAAAATTACGTAAGCGCAAGAAAGAGGAGCTAAGCACAAAAGACTATGTACATGGAATAATAAAGGGCGACCGCGTGATACTGAGCAAAGCGATAACGCTGGTAGAAAGCAACCGTCCGGAGCATTATGAAAAAGCTCAACGGATTATAGAAGGCTGTTTGCCATACTCAGGAGATTCTATACGGATAGGGATCACGGGGGTTCCGGGAGTTGGGAAGAGCTCTTTTATTGAGTCTTTAGGCAAAGAGCTAACAGATCAGGGGAAAAAAATTGCGGTGCTGGCCATAGACCCATCCAGCGAACGGAGCAAGGGTAGTATTCTGGGCGATAAAACCCGCATGGAGACCCTTTCGGGTAGCGAAAATGCATTTATCCGTCCTTCGCCATCAGCAGGTTCGTTAGGTGGCGTGGCACGAAAAACGCGAGAAATCATCATCTTGTGTGAGGCCTCTGGCTTCAACCATGTTTTTATAGAGACAGTAGGTGTTGGACAAAGCGAAATTGCAGTGCACTCTATGGTTGATTTTTTTCTTTTGCTGATGCTGTCCGGTGCCGGCGACGAGCTGCAGGGCATCAAGCGTGGGATCATGGAAATCAGCGATGCTATTGTCATCAACAAAGCCGATGGCGACAACAAAGAGAAGGCGCAACAGGCTGCCATCAACTATGCCAATGCACTTCATCTTTTCCCTGCCAAGGAATCGGGATGGTCGCCCAGGACCCAAACCTGCTCTTCGCTTACCAATGAAGGAATTATTGATGTGTGGGAAATGATTATGGAATATATGGCATTCACAAAACACAACCAGTATTTTTTTCATAAACGCCAACAGCAGGAAAAATACCGCATGCAAGAAAGCATTAATGAACGGTTGAGAAATGATTTTTATCAAAATCCCGAAATTAAGACCCTCATTGAAAAAATGGAAAAGCTGATCGTGGAACAAAAAATTTCAGCTTATGTTGCCGCCCAAAAGCTTTTTGCAGCCTACAAGAATTCATCCACAGAAGAATCCTCATAAGGATAGCCCGATGTACAGATAATTTTGTTACTTTTGCATGTCAGAAAAAAAGCTGATATCACATCTCTCCGTAGCTCAGTTGGCAGAGCAGCTGACTCTTAATCAGCGGGTCGAAGGTTCGAATCCTTCCGGGGAGACGACAAAGTTCATCTTTTCAGTCTATGGCCCTGTTAGCAATGGGGCTCTTCCTGAAAAAGAATTAATTTCGGGGTGTAGCGCAGCCCGGTAGCGCGCTTCGTTCGGGACGAAGAGGTCGTTGGTTCGAGTCCAATCACCCCGACATTTTGCTTTTTAATATTCCAGGCCTCTTTAGCTCAGTTGGTAGAGCAATTCACTCGTAATGAATAGGTCGCCGGTTCGAGTCCGGTGAGAGGCTCTTTTTATGATATCATTCCTTGCTGTTTCCCGGAATCTTCCATTTTATGAGCTATATAAGTAGTAATGCTTTCCCTGCTTTGCGAACTTGCCTGCCAATACATTACCCCAAACAACAATCTGTGAATAATATTACTCCCCTGTATCCGTTATTTTAACATTCAATCCTCTTATTCATCTGAAATTATGAAAAAAATACTGATTATCCTTTTCGTTGCTTTATTTTCTGTTGACGGTTACACACAAACTGAAAACAAAAAATCCCTTAACCCCGGATTTGAAATAGGCGTAAACTACTCCCTGTTGCAGGCAGAAAAAGAATTACCCTCGAACTATGTCATTGATAATTCTGCAGGTTTTCAGTTCGCTTTAAACCTGGAATGGAAACTGCTGGAAGCTCTCAGCATCCAACCTTCACTGGGGCTCAGCATGAATAAAAGTCTTGTCACCACCACCGGATTTAACTTGCACTATAACACATCTTATTATGATGTATTCCCGGTAGCGCTGGAAGGTGGGTTGAGGACCCTTTATTATCCTTTCCAGACAAACAAAAAACCATTCATATCAGCAGGCTTACTCTATATGCAGCCTCTGGAAAAGTTGTATTCAAGCACTTCTTATGGCTATGGAAAAAACTTTGCTCTTGACATCGGGTTTGGAATACAGAATTCCTTCGGAAAATTGAACTTATCTCCTGAAATCCGTTATACATTAGGCCTTTCCAATGTTAATCGGAATCCTGCTTTTAGCGATCTGAGCTATAATCGCATCGCTGTTATATTTACTTTTAACTAGGCATCACGTGCCACACGCATAAATGCAGGCACTATGCTTATATCTCCTGTCGCACAGTAAATTATATCAAAGCATTTTATAAGAATAGCACCCGGCTTGGGTTTGCTGCAAGGGTAAGGCTATTGTGCCAAAGTGAAGCTCAGGCTAATGCCGGCATTGATATTGGAGTTATCATACTGAGATGAGATATAGGGGTTGTTAACAACCTGGTCGTAGAAGAGCCTTAGGTTGACAGATTGGCTAATCATATAATCAACAGAAGTATTGATAGAAACAACGCGCTGGCCTGCCGATATCTGATTAGCATCCTCTACCAGCTTTCTGAGCACTGTTTTATTATCGCGTATGGATAAATCGAGCTTTATATTTAGATCACTGCTAAACCTGCGTGTCTGCCCTCCGGCCTTAATCGCAATCTGTACATCCTTAACACGATATCCGGCACCAAAGACATATTCGTTACTGTTGACTTCCGTAAGCTGGTTATTAGCAAAGCTTAGCGCCAGATTCCGGGATTTTCTTAGCTCCACCCTGGCATTTAAACTATTGTGCATGGTCATATCAAAGCTAATCAGCGGGTTAAACTGTTCCGTGACCACCATTTGATTAATCTGATACTCCGGAATAAATACGCCACTTTGATTTCTGATATACTGATATCCATCCTGGCCTTCATCAAAATCGACATTAGACTGAAATCCTCCGATGGTATAGGTAGAACTATAGGAATGACTAACAGCCACATTTTTAAAATACTCTCCAATAAAGTCAATATCTGTCAAGCCATTAAATGTCAGACGCCAATTAGGCATCGGGATGGAGGGGAAGTAATCCAGGCTCACATTATCGGCTTTTTTTCCGCTATAGGCAGCCAGGAATGCAGGTATCATCACATCCTGGGAAGTCATGCTATAACCATCAGGGAATCCCAGACTATCGCGCAAGGTATAATCGGAGTTGGGATTATTTTTGGACAAACGATTGGCTATGGTGAGCAGGTATGATTTAAACTCTTCAAAATTAGCGTTGGAGTAATCTGATTTATTATCTTTAACAAAAGCTGTATTCCAGGCAAGATAAGACATACTGAAGTTGCCTTGTTCAGATTCTGAATAGTTCTTAAAATTGCCCAGCGAATCGGCCCGGTAATAAGTTTGATAATTCTGTGAATAGTTTCTATTCGCCGATAATTCGACTCTAAAGTTTGGAAAAGGTTCAATGGTTGCTCTGGCGTTAAGACGTTGGGTATGATTTTTCTTAAACGCAGCATTGAGTTTATCGCTGGTTGTAAGCCATCCTTTTTCAAAGGCCCTGTTACGAATATCACGTTGATCGCCAAACACAAAGCCAAGGCCAGGAGCATTCATATCAAAATCATTTCCCAGCACAGTGGGTTCAGCTTCGAGTCCGGGCAACAGCATTCCATTATTTTCCGTATAATTAATACTGACATTTTTAACACCCATCAACACCCGCAAGCTATTGTCGAGAATCTTTTTAAATATCTCATTGCCACTGGATTCCTCCGTACTATCCTGAGAGATTTCACTTTCTCTGTTTTCCCTTCCGGCCTCCTGCCCCCTTCTGCCGCCAGGCTGCCGCCCTCTGGGCCCCCGATTGTTGCCCTGGGAATTGAGCTTTTTAAGGTATCCTATTTTATTATACAACGAACTCATGCTGACGCTCCCGTTAACCTGAATAGTATTCGAGTTCTCAGCTGTATTTCCGAGATATTCAGCAGCACGTGGCGCAGCAGTCCAGGTGTAATTGGCTTTATATTTAGCATTCGCATTGATCCAGTTTAGCAAAGGAATTTTTCCAAACGGAAGGTTATAACTTACAGAAGCCACATGATTATATTGATTCATGCGACCAAAATCCATAACGTTATCCCAGATCGTATCCATTTTGGCAGAATAGTCGCTGTCTTCTTTATCCAAACGCCCGGCCGGTTCATCGATCCGTGCCATAGCATCCGCACGGAAATCGATTTTCAGCGACTGTGTAAGATCGTATTTCAGATCATATTGCCGGTTCCAGTCAAAGGACTTGACAAAGGTAGTATCAATAATAATGTTTGCCTGCGTTTTATTGCGCAACATATTTTCGCTATACCCTCTGTTGACATTAGTCCTGAATGAAAGCATTTTAGGCAAATAATAGAAATTAAAATCCCGTATCAAAGCCAGATAAGGACTTCTCAAAAACTCTACCTTCTCAAAAGGCTTGACAACTTTGGGGTTTACCGAGTAGTTGTACCCCAGGGCTCCGGTATAGGTTTTTTGCAGATCATGCTCAATATCAATATCACGATGATAAATTTCATTATAGGAATAGGACAGGTTGAAGTTTTCTATATCCCATAATTTTTGTTTTTCAGAAGACCCCGTCCTACGCTTACGCACATTCATAAAGTTCAGGTTCTTTCTCATCGTATAATCCTGAGACATTGTACGTATAGAATCCCGGGCTTCTTCAGAGGGATAGGTCTCGAGATCATCTCTGAATTTGACATCCGGATTTAGGGGGTTGTATTCGGGATCGGCAAAGGATTCGGAGAAGTCGAAATGCATTGGAATGCTGATGCCGGTTTTTTCGGGGAAAAATTTACCCAATTGCAGATTGGTGGCAATATCATATTGATATCTCATTTCCATTTGTCGCTCATCAATATTTTGTTCTATACTTCCAAATCCTGGTGTACTCATATTACCGGCAAAAGTCACATTACCAAGATCAGCCAGGTCGGCAGCAAAGCGAGCAGTGGCTGCCACTCCGCCCTGGTTAGTGAAATCGGTCAGTCTAAATTCATTAACCCAAATTTCTGCACTCTTAGCCATTCCATCGTCAGAAGAAGAAACGGAAGATTTTTTGGGATTCCTTACCCCGATCATAATGGTTTTTACTTCGGCAAGGTTGGGAGACCCTTTAATAGTTACCTTCCGCCCATCGAGGTATGAGATGTAAGGCGTGATAAGATTATAATTGTTATTCCCATTACGCATAGCTATATTGCGCTCCTGCTTAATATTTACCAGCTCTTTTAGTTTGATAATCATCTCATTATTATCGGGCCAGATAATATCTTCATCATAGCTGGAAGTATTCCAGGGTGTAAATTCCAGTGGGACTTCGTATTCATAATAATTTTCTGTAAAGTCAGAACCCAAACGCACAAATACCGTCAAATCACCATCATTAATCACCTGGTTTTGCTCCACTTTCTCGGCATGAATAAACATCTTCAGTTTCTCATAGCGTCTCATATCAATATCAGCAGTCTTATAAATAGCACGGGCATCACCATCAATCAAATCAATAACTTTCATGCTTAACGACTGTTCGTTGAGTTTTTGGAGATTAGTGGTTCCCAAATTTGTTTCCCGTTCGATTTCCGGAGGCAACACATAAGGAATGGGCTGCCGTTGTCCGTTTTCTTCAATATTCACCGCCGAGACAGTAAAAGAAGTATTGCTTTGTTGATCATTCGGGATATAATCACCAGGATATAAAAGGGAGTAATTGTATTTTCTCCATTCGCTTCTCACCAGCTCGAGGGTAGCAAAACGGAGCACAACAGGCTCATCAAAATTCTTCATAAACATACGCATAAAGCGAATAGACTTAAAGTCCTGGATAGAACCCACTACTTTATCGGGTTCTCGTATTGGTATCTTAAACTGATACCATTTCACCTGGGTTTGCTTTCCATTTTTAAGCGTAACCGGCGCCTGATAAACATCCGAGATATAATTTTGACCTACAGTCATATTTTGGGGGTCGAGACGGACATGGTATTGATAATAGCGTTCAGATTCGCTCAGTGTGTTGTCCTGGTTAATATCTTCGGCATTCGGCAGCGTAGTAGCCAGGGTAGGATAAGGCTCGGGAGACTGATCGGCAGTAGGCGAATTCCCATCCATTCCGTTAAATTCTTTATAGCGCTCCAGGATACCAAGCTTTTGATTATCAAAATCCGAACCCCGGAAATAGTGGTAATTGTCTGCAGAGGGGTCATCAACAGCCTGTTGATAGGCGGGTGAGTTTACTCCCAGGCCGGGAGTATTGGCAATTCTATCCAGATAAGTAGCCTTAAAAAAGCTTTGTTCATCATTATCGCTCAAGCCATCCAGTCCAACATCCTGATATTCACGTGATGTAGGATTATTGTCAAAAGAGTTTGTCAATGCCTGAAGAGTTGGGACACGCCCCCACATAGTAGTATCTACATTGCTAATAGTGCTGGAGGTAGGCAAGCCATTTTCAAAAGCTTTCCGTCCGTCTTTTAAAACATCTTCAGAGATATCGCCCAGATTAAAATAAAGGTCTCCGGCATCCTGCAAAGGCATTTCCGGTCCAGTTCCATCCGGATCAATAAACGGATCCATCACCCAAAACTCGATATACTCCACATTGGTAGCCTCAAAGTCAGAGCTTTGAATTTTGCGCATAATACCACCCCAGCGGGAGGCTGGGTTTTTAAGGCTTCCATCAGGGTTCAACCCTTCGGAATACATTCCCCCTTCCACATCATAATTATAAGGCCCGCGTTCAGAAGGATAGTAAGCCAGATTCATCACTGCCATATTGGATGGCTGTCCATTGGGTGTCTCCTTATTCGGGAAAACCTCTCTTTCCAAAATCTCTCTTACATAATGATTTGACTGCAGGTCGGGGTCATTTTGAATATGATTGGGGGTTAGATTATTGTTTCGGGTAAAGAGGGGGTCGATCACAAACCAGTTAAATTTAGCCCGGTTAAAGCCATAGGCAATGCTATCAGTTTCTGCTTCAGGGAATAGTGTAGGCTGTCGTTGTGGTGTACTGGCAATAAACCATTCTCCTGTATTTTTAATATCAATGCCTGAAGCACTCCCCTCAAAATCGTCGATATAAGCAGTCCCAACCTTGCCTATTCCACGGGCATGCCCGGGGATCAGATGAGCAAATTCTCCGTCAAAGGAAACCTGAGAAGGTGCTTTTGTTTCAATAAAGGGAAGCTTATCAACCCATTTAGTGATAAAACGGGAATTATCCTGATACGTACCATTTAATCCCCAGATCGTATTTGATATCGGTTCATTGCCGTAGTTAACCTTTTGTGTTAACGGGCGCTCTGTTAAATTCAGTATGGTTGCTCCAATATTAGCCCGGTCGCTTAACATATAATCCACATGGGCACCCATCATGGTTTTTGTTTGCACATTAAACTGAGAATTCGACTCGAGCGAAATATTGATTGGGGTGCCAGAATTCAACACCCCCTCATTAATAATTTTGACTCTTCCCAGGGTGTAATCCACAGTAAAGTCGACATTTTCC
Source organism: Bacteroidota bacterium (assembly GCA_051748205.1). Lineage (GTDB taxonomy): Bacteria > Bacteroidota > Bacteroidia > Bacteroidales > PWNQ01 > PWNQ01. The sequence continues at coordinate 8,418 of JBNJHE010000014.1, forward strand.
TGCAAAGGGACACCCCCGGCGGTAACAGTGACAGACCCCTGTGGGATATTCATAGCGTCCAGGGATATTTCCGATCCGGAAGACGATTTATATACCCCTTGCATAATAAAGCGATTCTTATCCGGATACTGCCGTGCATTTTGTTTTGTCATAGTATACAGGGAGTCATATGCATATTTATCGCCAAGCTGCGGGTCTCCAAGAGCTTCGCGTATAGCTTCTCCAAAAGGCTCTACAACAGGGAAGTAAACACGTCCGCGGTTGGCTTCCACTGTCCCTCCCGAAGTAGCCGCATTATCAATAAAGTCAAAAACACCATCAGGCACAGGGTCCATGTTCACATTGACATTATCCAGATTCATAGCTCGAATCAAGGGTTCACCACTAATATCACCCTCTTCCAGATACCCCATAGGAACACCGGTCTCTGGTTTTTCGTAAAGCACATTAAAGCGAAAATCCTCAGGCGACACCTGATAAGCTCCAAGGGAATAGACATTTTTCATCATCAAGTCCCACATGGGGATATCAGTATTTTGAGCTGTGCTTTTGAGCAATTTAACAAGCAAACACTGAGGAGCATTAATTCCGTCGGTGGAAAACTCTCCCACCTGATAGACCGAATCGCTTCCGATAACAGTATACTCAAAAGCAACAGCCAGCACCTGGTCGGGGTCGATACGAGAATTTACAGAAATAAATCCCAGCTTAGGGTTAAGTGTATATTCTGAGGTCTTTAGTTTTCGGGCGTTTTCCACTTTTTCAAAATCGATCCCATTATCAAAATTAGCAGGAGGATTGGTCAGATAAGACGAGACATTGTTGATATTCCTCAGACTACTGGGATCCAACAAAAATGTCAGCATATCATTGGATCGATTATCGGGATAGTCGCCAAAGCCAAAATTAGGATTAATATTATCGCTGTGAGGATCACTTTCGCCAAGGTCCTGAAAAGCAACTACGTTACGATTTTCAGTTGTAGCCGGACCGATATTGGTAACCCAAACTTCAATTTTGGTAATATTGACAGGAGAATTTACAACGGGAAGGTTTTCGAGTGCCTCATTATAATGATCTCTAAAAAACTGGGCCAGGAAGAAGTGTTTATTGCTTTCATAGTCGTCCGCATTGATTTCGAACTCTGTTTTCTCGGCACCTCCGGCCACGGTAATGCTTTGCGTTTCACTTTCTTGTTTAGAAAACACCGTAGTAACTGTAGTTTTCCCAAACTGCATTTTGCTTTTTATCCCAAACAAGCTCTGGCTTCCCCGGATAAGGGTTCCCTGCAAAGGTAATGTCACATCTCCGGCTTCAATGGTTTTGATAATTTCATCCTCTTCGCCTTCATATTGCAGCTTCATTTTATTATCAAAGTCAAAGGTAGCCTCTGTATTATAGTTAACACCAAAGTCAATTTTATCACCCACTTTAGCATCGACATTCATCTGGATTTTTTCCTGGAAGTCAAAATTAGTGGTTCGTTGCTGCTTAACATCCAGGGCGGGGTCTTCTCTTCTGCTGGACATTATGCCAAAGATAAGCTCGACAGTCCCCTGAGGCCGGATATCGATAACATCACCACCAAAGAAATCCCCTGCTGCACCCAAATTAATATTCGGAATCAGGCCATCATCGCCTCCATTTTTTTGTTGACTAACCCTTTCCTTCCAGTGGTTTTGCATTCGGTGTTCCATATCATATTCCAGATACTCTTCGAATGACATATACGTGGGTGGCCGGTAATCCAGGGATCCTATTTTATGCGAGAAATAGTAGCGGTTATTTTCCGGGTCATACTCTATTTGGGTATTAATATTTTCAGGATTGCTCAGGTATAGTTTATGCTGATAATCAATGTCAAAAGGTGACATTTCAGAAGGCAAGGGATAAGGGATAGTGTCATCTTTGGATGAGTCGGGGGGCGTAATGGTTTGTGGTGGCTGATGATAGTTATGCAAGCGCGTATTACCGGCAGAGCTGATCCCCATCCACAGTCCCGACAATCCTATGATGATTAGCACATAAGTATATTTACGCAATTGTCTCAAGCCTTCTTTCTTTGATTTTTGCACAACCAGTCTACAATGATCTCAGGGTTTCTTTAATAATCTTTTCTACTGAAGCATCAGCCGGAACAGTTCTTAATACTTTTGTCAGAGCCTTTTCAGCAACCCCTTCCTGAAAACCCAACATTGTTAAAGCAGATAACGCTTCTGATCTTTTTGTATTGTGCCCGGTATTCAAAATATCCACATTCTCTGAATCTTTCTTCAGTTTATCTTTCAAGTCCAGGATAATTCGCTGAGCTGATTTAGCACCAATGCCTTTCACTGTTTTCAGCATGGCCACCTGCTCATTCAGTATGGCCTCATACACTTCATCAGGTGATAAAGAAGATAATATCATTCGGGCAGTATTGGCACCAACGCCATTAACCATAATCAAATGACGAAAAAGCTGACGCTCTTTATCATTAAAAAAACCGTAGAGGATCATCGCATCTTCTCGAACAACCAGATGAGTCAACAACTTACAATATTCCGAATTTCGGGCATGTCCGGAAAGTGCAGTAAAGGTATTCAAAGAAATATTCAAAAAATAGCCAACACCCTGGCTATCAACAACCGCATAAGCAGGGTTAAGCTCTGTTAATTTACCGGAAATATGTTCATACATAAGTCACTTTTTATCCAAACAAAGGCAACAAAAATAAGCATTTTCATGTTTTCCCAAACGTCTGAAAATGCTTATCCCAAAAAAGATTTAGAAATCAGTTACAAAACTTCATTGATGGCTTGCTCAAAAGCATCATCAATCATGTGTTGAGGAGGATCCTCGATAAAACCATTATCCGAGAGCATTTTGGTAGCAGATCGTGCTGCATCAATATCATTTTGAGCTATTTTTAGTGCTTCCTCCCGGGATATTTTTCGTCGTGCCACGCCATCTTTGATAGCCTGCATAGCAACAGCAGCAGCTTCTTCAGGAAACACAGATGCTTCGTCCATGGTGGGGACAATATTTTCCGGATTAATGCCCCGCTTTTCAGCATAATCGGCCAGTGCATGCGCAGCAGCAATGGCCATAGTATCGGTAATTCCGGTAGCTCTCACCATTAAGGCACCTTTCAGGATCCCCGGAAAGCCAATGGAGTTATTTACCTGATTGGGGAAGTCGCCTCTTCCGGTAGCAACAATATGAGCGCCGGCATTTTTGGCCTCATAAGGATATATTTCAGGTACCGGATTGGCACAAGTAAACACTATCGATTGATCACCCATCAGAGAAATCCATTGCGGCTTAATCACATCCGGGCCCGGCTTCGACAATGAGATCAATACATCAGCGCCTTTCATGGCTTCTTCCATGGTCTCTATCTTATCAGGATTGGTAGATTCACACAATTCCCATTTACGATAAAACCGTTTGTCTGCTTTAATATCTTCCCGGTCTTTATGGAGGCTTCCTCTTGAGTCAAACAATATTAAATTTTTAGGGTCTGCACCGTCAGTGATTAGCAAGCGGGCAATCGTTGTATTCGAAGCACCGGCACCAAAAAGAACAATTTTGGATTCACTGATATTCTTTTTCACCAGTTTCAGCGCATTAATCAATCCGGCCAGAGTTACACAGGCTGTCCCCTGGGCATCATCGTGCCATACCGGGATGTCACATTCTTCCCGCAAGGTATCCAGCACTTTATAGCAATTCGGCTGGCTGATGTCTTCCAGGTTGACAGCTCCAAAGCTGTGTTGAACCATTTTGACAAACTCTATGATTTTATCAGGATCGGGTTCACCCTTGTCATTTTTACTGTTAACACAAAGTGCGACAGCATCTACACCGCCCAAATACTTCATCAAAAAAGCTTTGCCTTCCATCACACCGAGGCCTCCGGGTGGTGTAACATCTCCGTCGCCCAAAACACGGGTGGAATCACTAACCACTGCAACCAAATTACCGCGGTTTGATAACTCGAATGACATATCATTGTCATCACGGATGCTTGTGGATACTTTGGATACGCCAGGAGTATACCACACATTAAACCAGTTGAATGCCGGTACCGGCGCCTTGGGTAAGGTTTGTATCTTCCCTTTGTAATGATGATGTGCTTTGGCTGCCAGGTTTTTTAAAAATAGTGTCTGCGCTTTTGCTTTCTGTTCATCGGTGAAATCCGAAGGAAAAAACTCGTCCAGATTGTCCAATGCTGGTGAAATTTTTTTTGTCATGGGTCCTTGGTTTAATATTAAACTGTAAAAGTAATCAATATCAAACAGCTTTAAAAATTCTTTTAAATAATTCTTCTCCTTCTTTTTGTTCGTTAATTTTTGTTGATTCTTATAAAATTTCATTCGTTCTTTGCCTGATAATTTTTCAATGAATAATCCTATGAAAAAGCTATTCGTCAGTTTAGTGCTAATCGCCTCAACACTAATGCTAACAGGTCAAAACATCCAATTACATTACGATATGGGAAAGGATAGAAATTATCTTACCTCTACCATAGAAATGTATAAACCCGACCAATGGGGCTCGACATTTTATTTTGTTGATATGGATTATGGCATTTCTGACAATCTGAAAGGAGTAAACATGGTATACTTTGAAATTGAACGCGGGATAAAATTCTGGCAGGCGCCTTTTGAAATTCATTTTGAATATCAGGGTGGATTTGGGCAATATGAAGCTGAACCATTTAATGGGGCCTACCAAATAAATGATGCGTGGCTGACAGGAGGGCAATACACATTTGCCAACGAAGACTTTTCCAGATTTTTTACTTTGCATGTGCTATACAAATATATCCGCGATGTAGAGGACTTGTCATTTCAGATCGCCGGGGTGTGGGAACTAAATTATTTTGATAGCAAACTTACTTTTGCCGGTTTTGCCGATTTTTGGAAAGAACCGGTGGATTACGATTTTGACGGAACTACTGATGCAGCATATATTTTTATAACAGAGCCACAACTTTGGTATAATTTCACCAAAAACTTTTCATTAGGCTCTGAAATAGAAGTAGCCCATAACTTCATCAAAGAAGGCTTTCAGGTGAATCCGACGCTGGGGGTAAAATGGAGGTTTTAGTCGTTTGAAAAAAGACTGAAGTTCGCACCATAAAAAAAGCAGACTCTCAGGCCTGCTTTTTGAAAATATTTTATTTTAGTTCTATTTCAACTTTTTCCCGATTTCTTCGAGCATCACTTTGGTCATACGCTGCAGGTCATATTCGTTTTTCAGACCCCAGTCTTCGCGGGCTACGGTATCGTCAATGCTCCCAGGCCAGCTTTCGGCTATATCCTGACGAAAGTCGGGTTCATAGTCAACTTTCAGCTCAGGCATATGCTTTTTGATTTCAGCCACCATTTCTTCCGGGGTGAAGCTGATTCCTGCTACATTATAACTGGAGCGAACAGAAAGCTTAGCGCTGTCGGCTTCCATCAGGTCAATAGTAGCTTTGATAGCATCCGGCATAAATTGCATGGGCAGGGCCGCATCTTCCTTCAAAAAGCAGGTATATTCTCCTTTGCGGATGGCTTCATAGAAAATTTCCACGGCATAATCGGTGGTGCCGCCGCCGGGCTCTGCTTTATAGCTGATAAGGCCCGGATAGCGAATGGAGCGAGTATCCACGCCATATTTTTCATAATAATACTGCACCCAGCGTTCGCCGGCAAGTTTGCTGATACCATACACCGTGTTGGGATCCATCACGCAGCTTTGCGGGGTGTTTTGTTTCGGTGTTGATGGTCCGAAGACCGCTATAGAGCTGGGCCAGAAAATACGGTTCAGCTTTTCTGTGCGCCCCAGTTCCAGCACGTTCATCAGGCTTTGCATGTTGATATCCCAGGCTTTAAGCGGCATCTTTTCTGCTGTTCCGGATAAAAGCGCTGCCAGGTGATAAATCTGTGTGATATTGTATTTCTTTACCAGCGAATGCATCTTTTCGGCATCCATCACGTCCAGGATTTCAAAAGGACCGCTTTCCTTTATTGCTGATTCCGGCTCTTTGATATCCGTGGCTACCACATTGTCATTACCATATCGTTCTCTGAGCTCAAAAGTCAGATCTGTGCCTATCTGACCACAGGCTCCGGTGATGAGTATTTTTTCCATAATATTTTCGGTTTCTCTATTTCGGTTTGTGTTTTTAAGGGCATAAAAGTAAGAAGGAAAAATGATTCTGAAAAGAAGAATTAAGGAAAGAATTAAAGAAAGGGGGTTTATCCGCGAATTATAGCCAATTGCACGGGAATAGACGCGAATTATAAAATACCTTAATACAGATTATAGCCAAAAACTACTATGCCCTTAATCACTTTTCAATTTCTACATATTACTTAAATAATAAGGAAAATTGCCTAACCGCCTTATATTCTAACGTAACATTATGAAATGGCCATAATAAATTTAAACATATAAAATAGAACATCCATATACATAGAATGACACGCACATCAATCAAATATGGCCTGTCTTTCTTTGGTCCTGTTAATGAATAGCTGTTTTTACAATCCCAGGAATTGTATTCCGATGCCACACAGCAAAATCAGACTACCTGCCAAAGCATGGCCATAAATCTGCAGCCCCGGAATTTTCACTTTTTGAACTCCGTATAAAGGCAATACAACTAATGTTATCATAGTTGCAATGGTAACCAAACCAAAGACACCGGCAACCAGCACAATACTTATAGTATTAATGTTGGCAGCGGGAAACATTAGTATTGGTATTAAAGGTTCACATGGACCAAACAGAAAAACAATAAAAAGCATCCAGGGCACCAACTGTTTGTAAGACTTTTTGGCAGTCTGTTGTGCTGATGGAGATTCAAGGTTCTCCATCACCTTATTTTTATTTCTTTTAGCAACGGCACGTTTAATGCCCCATGCCATGTAAGCCAGTCCAAATGCTATAATGAGCCAGGCAGTAATGGTACCCCGAAATGCTTCAAAAGCTTCCAGGCTGGTAAGCCGGTAGCTAAGACGCAATCCAATAATACCGATTACCACGGAGCTGCCCACATGTGCTAGTCCACATATCCCTGTTATCGCAACTGTTTTTCTGATACTCCAGCCACGAGCCCGGGAGATAGCCAAAAACGGAATGTAATGGTCCGGGCCCAATATGGTGTGTAAAAATCCCAGACTTGCTGCTGTTCCGATCAACATTATAAATTGTCCGTCGAGCATAATTATAAATATTTTTTATACTCATCCGGCACATCAAAGTATTTCCTTCGGCGTTCTTTATGGAATCCATACTCTTCTACCTCTTCCCCGCGAACCTTAAAAGTTACTTCCTCTCCGGCAATATTGGAAAAATAACAATCATAAATGGTTCCGTCTTCTTCCAATTTTATCTTTACCATGTTTGGCTTTTCCTCATCATTTAGCTGTGCATGGCATACTGAACAGTAGAATTTATACTCTTCTCCTTCCCGAATTTCAAAATCAGGGTGCGTTTTTTTGGAATAATCTCCAATCTTTGCACTGAGGAAAATCAGCCCTTGTTCATTTTTGGAGCTCTTCGCCGATAATGCAATCTGATCATCGATCCTCAGTTGTGAACGGCAAACTGGACAAAAATAGTCTTTCATAATTCAAGTGTTTTATGGTTTGACATTGAGTTATTTTTTAAGAATTTAACAATTTTATCTGCAGTTTTTTTTACTTGTTGTGAAAGTCCAATTCCAAATGAAACATCGCAGGCTTGTATTCCAATGATCCATTTGAGAGGAGAATGTATAAACCGGGATATAGTATGAAGTGATAGATTATGTGTATTGGTTGTGGTATCTGTTAATTCATCCACCTGAAGAAAATTGCTGTATCCCGGTCTTTCCCCAAAATCTACAGCATCAATAAATATAATTCTATGAGCATTTTGTTTGTTTATTTTGCCTAAATAATTCTCAATACTGTTTTCCGCAATAATAACATTAAGGTTTTTCTCTTTTTCAAGTTCTTTGCTTATATATATTCCAACCCCGTCATCGCTTTTAATACGATTTCCCATTCCCACAAAGAGTGAGTTTTCAAAATCAATCTCATTTATATTATGAATAAATTTATTCATCGGGCAACAAATTTTTCAGTTGTATTTTGTGCAAGCAGTTAGGGCATAATATGTTAAATGTATCTTTGCGTTGCAAATCGTCAATAATCCGGGTTTTAGTTTCTTCCCTGCCATCCGGCTTGATATTTTGATTAAAGACATTCAAACCAACCGTATTAACATATGCTTTAGGTCCCAATTTTCTATGCAGAAACTGCAGATGTTCTTTCGTTGTGATTAAAGCATGGCAATTTTCACATAATAACAATTCTTTTTCCTGTTTTTCAATAGTTTCTTCCGTATTTCTGTCAAAAACAGAAAGGTCATAAATTTCATCCGACAGCTTAACCCCTTCATCGGTAATACAATACTGCTCACATAATCCACAAAATATGCATTTGCCATAATCTCTGGTAATCGTCCGGATTCCTCGTTCTTTATCGTCTTGAACGGTAATTGCATAGGGTGGACATACGTTGGAACATGTCAGACAACCTACACATTTTTCATTATTAACTACGGGTTTCCCCCGAAAGCCCTCGTAAGGTTTATGAGGTGCTTTTGGAAATTGTGTTGTGTAGGGAGCAGAGAATAACGAAATAACCGCTTCTTTTAATTCCCGTATCTTTGGATAGTTCATCTTACTTCCTCCTTATAATCATCTTTAACACTTTTGTCACCAAGTTTGATCCCGGCATTATAGGAACCTTTGACTAAAGCGTGAGCTCCTACGGTAGCCGAAAAGAACAGCAATGGAATTGATAGAAGTGCTTTTACACCAATTTCTACAAATCCATAATGAATAAGTACACCCAGTAATATACTGCACGTTCCCAGTGTTACGCACTTAGTAGCTGATTGCAGTCTGTTGTAAACATCCGGAAAACGAATGAGGCCCAGGCATCCCAGCAAATTAAATAGAATTCCGATTGTTATAATAATTGTGCTAATCATATTATTCGTTTAATTTTTTACCACTCAGATATTTCGCTAATGTTAGTGTTCCGATAAAACTAAGTATAATCCAGGCAATGCCAATATCTATCAGGAACATACGGTCTGTAAGGATTGCAAGAATAGCACATATCCCAACGACCAGAATTCCAAAAATATCAATACCCACCATGCGGTCGGCCACTGTTGGCCCGCGGATAATCCGGTAAAGACAAAATGCGCATAGCGCGATTTGTATGTACAGTAATATTTCTAACATCATTCAAATATTTTTTTAATATATTTTTCAAATCGGCCGGATACTTTTTCGGCATATACTTCGGGATCGTCTGATTGTACATAAATCCAATGGACAAATATTTCATCGCCAACAATATCCATTGTGATTGTACCGGGAGTCATAGTTATGGAATTAGCAAGCATCGTACGGGCAATATCCGATTTTATCTCCAGAGGCACTCTTACAATTCCGGGTTTTATTGGCAAGGCCGGATGAATAACACGATAGGCCACATCGAAATTTGCCTTTATTACTTCCCAGAGAAAAATGAAAAGATACACGATAAACCAAAAATAACGCTGCGGTTGGATGATCTTAACATTACTTTCCAGGCTGTACTTTCCAAACAATAATGTAGTGAGCAGCGCTACTGCTGCACCCACAATTATATTGCTCACTGAAAGGCTAAAGGTAACCAGCAGCCAAAATATCAGTATTATTATGAAATAAACTACATATCTCATATTACAGTCCTATTAATTTAGTTGCATATTCACTTGTATTGATCAAAACATTCACTGCCGGAGTAAGCAAGATCTCCCTGAAATAAGGAATAATCATCAGACTCATCAACACGCAAAGTATAACCATTGTAATCATGGAAAACTTCATTGTGAAGGGTAAGCGGTCAGTTTTAAGTTTAGCTTTGCTTTTATCACTGTTATAAAAGGCATAACGCATAAACTTCATAAAGGACCCCAGAGTAACAAAATTCACGAATACTGCCAGTGCTGCCAGCAGATAAAATTCTCCTCTAACGGCAGCTATAATGATTAACAGTTTACTAAAAAAACCGTTAAAAGGAGGTATCCCTGAAATAGCCATTGAAGCCCCCAGGGAGGTGGATGAGGTTACCGGCATATATCTGGCAAGCCCCCCTAAGTTACGCAGGTTTCGTGTACCGGCCATAAATTCGATAGCACCTGCATCAAGGAACAGTAAGCCTTTAAACAATGCATGATTAATCATATGAAACAATCCTCCGGCAATAGCCAGGGCAGCAATGGTCATATTTCCATCTCTTTGAATGATCAGCATGCCTATTCCAACACCGATAATTACATATCCCATTTGACTGATGCTGTGATAGGCAAGTAATCTTTTCAGGTCCCACTGCCCAATAGCTAACAAAACGCCAACAACCATTGAAAGTGCACCCAAAATTGTTATTACAAGACTCACTTCGTAAGTTATCACGAAAATATTAAAGAAAAGTCTAAGCAGGGCATATATACCTACTGCCTTAATCAGTACACCGGAAAGCATGGCGGATATGGGCGATGGTGCGGAAGAGTGAGCATCCGGCAACCATGCATGAAAAGGTATCATGGCTGCTTTAAGTCCGAATCCTACAATAAGTAACACTTCAGTAAATATCAAAGCAGTAGTTTGTGTTCCTTCCTGAAGAATGACTGAAATATCTGCCAGATTAAGCGTTTGGGTTTGCCAGTATAGCAGAGCTACAGCAAAAAGAATAAGTATCGAGGCAATACCACCCAGAACCTGATACTTGAAAGATGCCTCCAGTTCCTGCTTTTCGGTGCCAAAAGCTACCAGCGCATAAGAAGCAATCACAGCGATCTCCAGAAACACATAGATATTGAAAATATCACCCGAAAGTACAACTCCATTCATGCCGGCAATCATAAGACATAAGAGTGCATAAAAGTTATTTTCGGCCGTAAATCTTTTGATATACCCCACAGCATAAAACGCAGACAGAAAAGCTATAAGACAAATAGTGAGAAGAATAAAAGCACTAAGTCCGTCATAAACCAGATAGATCGCTATCGGTACATCATTAACAGCTTCCCAGCCTCCAACTTTTGTAACTACCGGTGCATCAAAACCTGTTACAAAAAACCAGATATTATAGACAACCAGAAACAATGTAATCATCACCGTAAGGACTTTTTGAAAGCCTTTGACGAAATGGCCGATAACAGGAATCAGAAAGGCTCCCAATAGCGGTACAATGATATATAAAGCAGGTGTCAATTCCATAATTATCCTTTTAGTTCGTTAACTTTCCGGATATCGAATGTTCCGTATTTTTTATAAATTCTGATGGCAATAGCCAGTAGCATTGCGGTAGTGGCAAGCCCGATAACAATTGCCGTAAGCACCATAGCCTGGGGCAATGGGTCCACATACACGGGATTTTTCATTCCTTCTTTCAGGATTGGCGCCAGGCCGTTTTCGATGTATCCTATCAGTGCAAGAAACAGAAAACAACTGAATTCCATAATGGAAAATCCGATCACAATTTTGATAAGGTTCCGGCGGGTTAAGACACCGTATAGTCCTACCACGAATAGCATGAAACACATTATGTAAACTGTCATGATGCAACCTCCTCTTTATAAATTACCAACCCTAAGAAGATCGTCAACAAAGCTGCGGAAACTTCCATGCCGACGAAAATATTGTAAAGGGGAATGACTCCGGCACTAATAAGCTCTCCGACCTCACCTTCAGGCAAGTAGTTATTGAAAAAGACATAGCTTCCGAAGAAAAGGCCGGCACCTGCCAGAATAATTACAATCAAAAGCGCTAAGCTTTCCGTAATAGAGGTTTGCAATTTTTCTGTTCGCAAGCTAATGACTTTGCTACCAAAAGCCAGGATTAACAGAATGAATGCTCCGGCCACGATGGCTCCGCCTGCAAACCCTCCACCCGGGGTCAGATGGCCGTGGGTGATGATATATAACCCATACATGAAGATTAAACCACTCATCAGTTGGGTCACTTTTTTTACTATTAGACTCATTCCGTTCATGACGTAGATTCCTTTTTACTTTTTGAACGTAATATCGTTATTATTCCTAATGCTGCTGTAAACAGTATAGTAGCTTCTCCCAGGGTATCATAACCCCGGAAGTCAAAGAGAACACCGGTTACAAGATTAGCGCTTCCTGTTGCTTCCGCCCCGTTTTGTGTATAAAATTCTGACATACGGGTAGTATGCTCTCCGAAGGGTTGCAAAGGTCCGATCATAATAGCGAAAACGTAAACCAGGATGCCAATTATAAGCAATGAACTCATTATGTTCAGCACTTTATTTCGATTCCAGCTTTCCCGGACCTCCTCCCTGCTGGAGTTCAACACCACAGCTACCATCACGATGAGCGTAATTGTCTCTACAACAATTTGCACTATGGCCAGGTCGGGGGCCCGCAGATTCAGAAAACAAATAACCAGGCCATAACCCACAATCCCTTGTGCTATCAAAGCTGACAAAAGATCACGGGCATGAAGTGCATAGAGAGCACCTATGATCATAAAACCGATGAGTATTGAAAGCAATGTTTCCATAATATTTCTTTTCTATAAAATCAACAACAAGAGTAATATCACAAATCCGGCATATACCCAAAACGTATATGTCGTCAATACACCGGTATGTAAATAGCTAAATCCTTTATTTGTCCACAATACAAAACCCTTCAGGAGATCATACAGGTCGAACCATTTTCGTTCGGCAAGGTCATAAATCTGTCTCAGTCCCGGTGCATTTTTCACCGTTAAGTAAAACCCTGTTACAGGAAATTCCTTGTCTTCTCCGGCTTTTTCCCCTCCGACAAAAGATTCGGCCCGTCTCATATTTTTAAATCTTCCAATCCAGTATATCAGAATTCCGGCAATAATTGAAGCTATAACCAGCCAAAGCAGTAAGGCTGAATCCCAGATACCAAGAAAGGAGAACACTCCGGTGGCAGGCATAAATAAATCTTTAACTACAAACTTTGTGGAAAAAGCTCCAAATCCTATACAAACAGCAGCAAGAAGGATCACCGGCATCCATTGAACAAAAGATACTTCTTTGACATTATCAAAAATCTCTTTTTTCCGTCCCAGAAATATGCCTGAAATAAATTTGATGAAACTCGCCAGGGTAAGTGCCGAACCAAGTACTGCCAGTGCAAGCCATACTATCCAAAGCTGGCTGGCAACGCCGGTGGCCTGTTGACCAAAGTCAACTATACCCTGATAAATCATCCATTTGGAAGCAAAACCATTTAATGGTGGTATACCGGAAATGGAAAGAGCAAAAATCAATGCTGTAATAAACGTCAACGGTAGTTTTGAAGCCAGTCCCCCTGTTTTATCTAGATCAACGGTTCCGGTTTTACGCTCGATAGTAGTTGCTGACAGAAATAATCCGCTTTTGTAGACTGCATTGTTAAACATATGGAATAACCCGGCTGCAATACCTAATGGAGTTCCAAGTGCTATACCCACGACCATGTAACCAACCTGGGATACCGCATGATAGCCAAGCAATTTTTTATAATTATGCTGAATTAAAGCCATCATCACAGCAATAATGATAGTAGCAACGCCAAGAATCAGTAATACAAGCGTTAACCATTGATTCAATACAAATATGCGGCTGCACAAAACCACCAGAAAATATATTCCTATAAGCTTATCAAAAGAAGCGGGCATATAAGCCGAACTTACACCATGTGCTTTGCCGGTGTAGGAAGGGATCCATGTATGAAAGGGAAATGCCCCTGCTTTAGTAAAGCTTCCTACGGCTAGTAATAGAAAAGCCATAATAGCCGGACCGCTGGAAGTTTGTACTGACAGTTCACTTATGCTTAATGTCCCCGCAATATTCCATAGTAAGCCAATGCCAATAATCATGATAGCATCCGAGGAGCCCACAATAATAAGTGTCTTTTTAGCGGCATCAGAACTTTGCGCATCATGTTGTTTTATAAGCTTATATAATGTAAATCCCAGGACGCCCCAGAAAAACAGGAATAACAACAGGTTATCTGCTAATATGGTTCCGGCTGAGCTTCCAAGAGTAATAAGAAACCAGGAATAAAACTGTGCCGGAAAGGCTTCATTTTTTTCTTTGTAAATAGAATAAAGACAGATCAAAGGAGCCAGCACCGCTACGAACAACAAAATAATTGTTGTCAGGGAATTGATATTCATGACTGTAAATTGTTCAAGGGTAAGGCTTACCTCAGGTAAAACCCCGGTTTCGCCCGTTTGCTGAACCAAAGGCAACAAAGCATCCGTATACCCGAATATTTTAATGGCAAAGCCGGAAAAGATCAAGGTTATGGCTAGTGCCAGTATTCCTTTCAATATCCGGAATGCATCAGGTAACAGGAACATTATAATTCCTGCAACTACTGGCAGACAAATTATTATGTTTAGGTCATTTATCATTTTACTTTATTCTTGATTTCTCTTGTTTTATCCTGGGATAACTTTATCAATGCCTCACCGTCAAGGATTTGTTTGCCTGAAGTATGGTCACAGGCTACTGCCATCCGTTCGGTGCAACAATAGCAGGGGTCAACTGCTGCCAGCGATATAGCGGCATCCGAAATGGTTTGCCCGACACATGACTTTTTAAAGGTGGCAATATTCACATAGCTTGGGGCTCTGACTTTATGCCGGACTGGTGAATTCGTACCATCGGTTTTGACAAAATGGAATACTTCGCCGCGTGGAGCTTCAGCATGGCCCATTCCGATACCTTCAGGGATTTCCCAGACTTTTGTTATTATCTTTCCTTGCGGGAGTTTTTCCATTTTATTCAGAGATTGTTCAATGATCTTAACAGACTCGTACATTTCAAGTAATCGTACTTTCGCCTTGGCAAATACATCTCCTTCTTCAGCAGTAATCACCTTCCAGTCGAGGCTGGAATAGGCCGCATATGGATCATCCTTCCTGACATCAATGGCTACCCCTGAGGCTCTGGCTGTAGGGCCCACAGCGGCATAATCAATAATGTCTTCCCGGGTCATTACGCCTACATTCTTAGTACGGGCATGGATCACCGGGTCATCCATTACAGCACCCGTGAGCAGGTCTATCTTTTTCTTTAATTTTGAAAGCTCCTGCCGTATTCCGGCAAATTTTGATTGTTCAATATCGCGGCGTACGCCACCGATGGTAAACATCGCATAGCTGTTGCGATTACCGGAGATCATCTCAAAGAGATCCAAAATGGGCTCACGGTATTTCCATGCCCACATAAATACCGTGTCATAACCCAGGAAATGGCCTGCAAGTCCAACCCAAAGCAAGTGACTATGAATGCGTTCCAGTTCGCCTATAATACAGCGTATATATTTCGCCCGTTCCGGAATTTCGACATTACCAATTTCTTCCAGACAATTGGCAAAAGCAAAAGGATGGGATGTTGAACATATCCCGCAAATTCGCTCCACCAGAAAGAAAACCTGTTCAAAAGTCTTTTCCTCGGCCAGCTTTTCAATGCCCCTGTGATTGTAACCGGTTTCCCATTCCACATCCACAACTTTTTCACCTTCACAATAGAGCTTGAAATATTCCGGCTCCTCCTGTAGGGGATGATAGGGTCCTATCGGTATGATCTTTTGTTTACTCATGATTTAAAATCTTTACGATATGGATATGTTCCTTCCGGCCAGTTGCCTTCAGATAGCAAGGGCAGCAAATTGGGATGCCCTTTAAAGTCAATGCCCAGTAATTCATGTATTTCGCGCTCTATCCATTCGGCAGAAGACATTAAGCCTGTAAGGGAATCCACAGAGGGCTGATCATGCGGGAGGATCACATGCAGGTTAATTACGTGGCCTGAAGGATCATTACTGAAATGGTAAAAAATTTCAAAGCCCTGCCTGGAATGTAATCCACTGCTAATGATAAACCGAAAATGCTTTTCTTTCACAAAAAACCGGACACACTCCAATAAAGCTTCTGCTTGAATGGTAAATGTTAAACGCAAATCGTTATGGTGCTGATAATCTGTGATTTTATCAGCAAACCTTTCTTTGATCTCCGCTGTGAATTCCTTGTTGTTCATTATCTTTTATATTGTTTCGGCTAATTTCATAAGTGCTGACAGCATAGCTTCAGGTTTAGGTGGGCAACCCGGAATATACGCATCTACCGGTATAATTGTATCCACCGGTCCCGCGAAAGTCATGCCTTCGGCGAATATGCCTCCGGTGCATCCACAAGCTCCGAAGGCAACAACGAATGCCGGTTTGGCAATTTGATCATAAACCTCCAGTAAACGGGGCTTATCCCGCTTATTGATAGAGCCGTTGACTAACAATACATCGGCATGACGTGGGCTTCCCACCAGTTTTATCCCGAACCGCTCCACATCATAGCGCGGTGTCAGGCAGTCCAGTATCTCGATGTCGCAATTATTACAGGAAGCGCCACCGAAATGAAAAACCCAAAGTGATTTTTTTAGACTAAAGCTTTTAAGTCCCACAATACTGTTTTTAAATTCCTAAATAATGGAATACCAATCCTGCAATGACCAACAAGTTTATCCACAATAAGTAAAACCGCATAGCCTGCCCGATTTTTAAACGCGGATTGGTATTACGAATTAATATCATCAAAACCAATACAAAAAGCACTTTCAATATAGACCATAAAATGTGTATGCCTTCAAAATGAAGGCCTCCCAGAAATATCTCAGCGATAAATACCGGAAGAATAAAAAGCAGGATGTATTTGGTATATTTGATAATTGCGTACGCTGTTCCTGAGTATTCCATAAAAATACCTTCGGCAAGTTCTGTTTCAGCTTCTGCCATATCAAAAGGCACCATACCTGCTTTGCCCTGAATGACAACCAGGGCAGCAATAAATAACAGCACCCCTGACAGGCTGCCAATAAAAGCTCCCCGGGATTGTTGTACAGCCATGATCTCCTCCATCTGAAGGGAAAAATCAGATTTAACGATCACGGCAGCGATGATCAGGATAAAGCTTAATTCATAGCTTACTACCAGTTTGATTTCCCTGGCAGCCCCTACAGATGAAAGCGGATTCCCGGAGGCTAATGCCCCCACAATGAACATCAAAGTGGGAATGGCCAGCAGATAAAACAACACGATAATATCTCCCCGGAAACCGGAAGTTAGCCCCAGAGCCGGCATTAAAATAATCACTGCAGCGGCAGTGGCTCCAAATAAACCCAATACAGGAGCAAGCAGGAAAAATATGACGGAGCCATTTTTGGGAAGGATGGTTTCTTTGACCAAAAGCAACTTAATAAAATCATAAAATGGTTGCAGTACCGGTGGACCTTGGCGGAACTGTACACGGGCAGTTACCTTACGGTCTGCCCAGGAAAAGATTATACCAATCACTCCGGCAAACAACATGCCCGGATAAACAAAAAAATAAAATAGCTGCTCGCCCATATTATTTCAGTTTTTTGAGTTTCTCCCAGGGGTGGTCTCTAACCAGAACTCCGGGCATTAATTCAAAAATATTATTATCCTCGTCTTTGTCTTGTTCTGTGTATTGCACAAAACCTTCCGGACTTTCATGGATAAACTGCTCTAATTCAGAAAGCTTATTTAAATCGAAATACCTGGACTCATCCCGTTTGTATTCATAAAAGTCAGTCATCATAGTTCCAAAAGGACATATAGAAACACAAGATTTACATGCTACACAAAGGTTTGTTGAGCGTATGATCATGCCATTTTCGTCTTTTTTTAATGCCTCTTCCGGGCAGACTTCTATACACGGAGCATCTTCGCATCGACGGCAGGAAAAAGCAAATACGGCCATTTCCCGAATGGTTTTCAGGCCGTTACGTTCGGGAAAAGTACTGATGATGCCTTCCGGTAATTTTCTGTCACAGCCGGAAGCTACGCAATCCCTGTATTTGATCAGATCTATCAGTATCTTTTTCATAAAAAAGGATGTTATATTATTTCCAGATGTCCGGTTGATCTTTGACCTCTTCATAGGTGAATACAGGTCCGTCTTTGCATACAAAATACTTTCCCATCATGCAGTGGCCACATTTTCCCAGGCCACATGACATGTTTTTTTCCAGGGAAAGCAGAATTTTGTTTTCCGGATATCCCATATCCAATAACTTCTGTACACTAAATTTCATCATAATGGGTGGGCCCACTACAACGGCAATAGACTCTTCCACCCCGATATTTATTTTATCCAGCAGTGTAGTGACTACCCCTTCATTTTCCTCCCATGTTTCATCAGCTTTATCTACACTGCGCAGTACTTCAAATTTGTCGACAGCACGCAAATGGTCTATATATCCTTTGTAAATACATTCCTGCGGCGTTTTTGAGCCATAACAAAAGGTAAGCTTTTTGATTTTATCCTTTTCTGCTTCCAGGTTGTAAAGCAGGGAACGTATCGGAGCAAATCCACAACCTCCGCCCAGTACAAGCACTTGCTTTCCGTACATTTCCTCTAATGGATAACCGCGGCCATAAGGGCCCCGAATACCTAACACGGCACCTTCGTTAAGCTTATGGATCTTTTCTGTGACAAATCCGGCCTTCATGATTGTTACTTCTATTTGATCACTGACAAGAGGGGAAGAAGAAGGCGTAAAAGGTGCTTCTCCAATACCCTCCAATGCCAACTCGATAAACTGCCCGGTTTTGAAATGAACCTCTTGTTCCGGTTTCAAAACAAAAGTTTTAATAGTAGGAGACTCCTCTATTACTTTTGTTAGAGTAGCTTTTACAGGTGTATACAGATCCAGAGTAGCAGGGGTCATGCTTCTATGCTTATGTTTTTGTGTTGCTCTTTAAAAAGATCGTTTTTATTGATCTCGCCAATACATGCTTCAATACATCTTCCACAACCCGTACATGCTTTGGATTCAAATTTTTCAGGTTTCCAGACATATTTACACATATACCGATTTCGAAATCGTTTAGATAAAGGCCGTAACGGATCTTCACCAGCAGCGACGCGCTCAAAACCAGGATACTGACAGGTGTCAATACTGCGGACTTTTTCGAACTCCGGGCGTTCAATCAAAATAAAACAAGAGCATGTAGGACAAATAGCCGAACATGCACCGCAGGAAACACAAGTCTCTGAATATCTCTCCCATATATTATCACCGGATTGGATGATCAATTCGCCCGTTTGATCATAGCCCGGCAAATCTTTGTTTTTTTCTGCTAACTGATGCTCAATGGTTTCTCTGATTTTTCCGATTTTTGATTTTTGATCGTCAGTCGCTTCTTCCCAACTATTAAAGTGATCTTCACAGAACGATTTCCCTTTATCAGAGCATGTTGTCAATAACACATTATTGTCGATCAATGAAACTACCAGATCACTTTGTTCTGTAGGATAGGGGTGAAAGCCATAGCTTGTACAATGGCAATGTTCATTGATCTCATGGCAATCAAACGATATTAGTATGGTATTGTTCCTGTATTTTTGGTAATTTGGATCATTGTATTCCGGGTCAAGATAAATCTCGTCAAGTATGGAAAGGGCACTAAGATCACATGAAGGAGCACCGATTATAATTCGCTTTTGGTCACAGCAGGAAGAATGAACTACATTTTCACGAATAGGAAGAAAAAAGGTTTTAAGGGGAGTGGAAGGCTTGGGTTGATTATAAATAATTTCCTGAACGTTATCTCTTGTCACACGATCGTATTCGATTTGATCATCAAAACGGTAGGGAGCAAAAACAACGTATTCGTCTAAAAGGTCAAGTAACGTACCTTCCCATTTACTTCTTGTGTGAGTGGCTATGGGAGTCATTGAAGTTAAATAGTTTAAAATAATTAATACCAGTTAAAATATATATGTGATAATGCAAGAAATTCAAAGTTATAATAAATCAAATCTTATGTCAAGACAAATAGGGGTGAAATTTATTATATCATTCATTTTTTAATTTAGACTAAATATGTATATCTCTAGTTTTGTAGGCCTGCCAGTAGATGAAGATAAATATCTTGATTTTTGAATTTGAATGTATTACATTTGTATATTGTTATAGTATAAACCTTTTTGTGATCTTTTACCAGGAATAAAAACTTGTTATTTGTGATAATTGTATCAATAATGAAATAATGAGTCCGGTATAAAAACATAAAATTTTTCACAACCGCTGAAAATCAGCTTTGCCCTGTCTTTAAAAAGAGACTGTCTTTCAGCGGATTAACCCTTTATGGATCGGGACAAAAAGCCGCTGAAAATCAAATTTATCCTTATTCAACCGGACTCAATAGTACAAACGGATCTTAACTATTGGAAATATTTGCCAAAACACTGATATTAAGTACATTAATATAAAACTAATATTCGAAGTCAATAATATTTCAAATACATGAAATCTGCTGATTTTACGAGACGACTATTGACATACCGATTAAGTTTAACTCATCTAAAAAAAGTTGGCTTAAGTGATATCTATTCTCACCTTTTAGCCAGTGAAACTGGTCATAGTGCTTCACTTATTCGCAAAGACATGTCGCGACTTCAGGTGAAAGGGAAACGGCGTGGAGGTTATGATATTGATATCATCCTTCAGGCGATCAATGCATATTTCGGAAATAAGGAACATGACCGGATAATCTTGGCGGGAATGGGAAACATCGGAAAAGCCATAATTCAAAATAAGGATTTTGAAAAACACAACATACAGATTATAGCATCTTTTGATTTGAATCCGGCTGTACAACGAAAAAAATTTTCTATCCCGGTATTTCCCATGGAAAAATGCAGGGAAATCGTTATAAACTATAAAATTGATGTGGCCATATTAGCGGTTCCGGCATTCTCTGCTCAATCTGTCTGTGACCAGTTGATCCAATGCGGGATACGGGGTATTATGAATTTTGCCCCTGTAAACCTGAAAGTTCCGGGTAATGTATATGTATCCAATGTACAGCTGGTTGGTGAATTACAACAAGTAATTTATCATACCAAACAAAAGAGAAAGCATGGAGAATATAGCTAAACATATTAAAGTTACCGGATTGGTACAAGGCGTTGGATTTCGTCCTTTTATCTACCGGCAGGCCAGCCGGATGGGCCTGAAAGGATGGGTGCGCAATCATACCGGTGGCGTGGAGATACATATCGAAGGCACTGAGGACAGCTGTAAGAAATTTATGGATACTTTGATTTCCAATGCTCCGGAAGCATCTGCAATAACCGGGCTGGAAGATACATCAGTCCAGGTTAAGATGTTTGCCGCATTTGAAATAAAACCCAGTCTGAATGGTACAGAACGAATCACCAATATATCTCCGGATATTGCTGTTTGCCCCGATTGTTTAAAGGATACGAAAAAGCAACCCCGCCGGTTGAATTATCCTTTTACAAATTGTACTCATTGTGGACCCAGGTTTTCCATTGTCCGCGATATCCCTTATGATCGACAAAACACCAGTATGAAACTGTTTGAGATGTGTCCGGAGTGCAGAAAAGAATATGAAAATATAACCGACCGGCGGTTTCATGCTCAGCCTGTGTCCTGTATGCACTGTGGACCGCAATATCAATGGACAACAAAGGACAACAAAGAAAGCTGCTTTTCCCGCATACTTCAGAACCTCTCTTCTGCCCTCTCGCAAGGCAAAATCATTGCAATTAAAGGAACAGGAGGATTTCATTTAATCTGTGACGCTAAAAATGAAGCTTCCGTTCGACGACTTCGAAACATCAAACAGCGACAGTCCAAGCCTTTTGCCGTGATGTTCAGGAATCTGAACACACTAAAAGACTATGCCCGGGTAAATAGTTCGCAGGAGTTATTGTTAAGGAGTTGGAGACGGCCGATCGTAATCCTGGATTCCATCAGTCCTCCTTCTGAAGAGGTTAACCGTGGGTTTACCACCCTGGGAGCGATTCTTCCATATACGCCCTTTCATTACCTGCTCATGGAAAATATACACACTCCGGCAATTGTCTTCAGCAGTGCCAACTTAAAGGCGCAACCCCTGATATCGGACAATAAAACTGCCTTTAAGCTGCTTGAAAGCAGTTCTTGTGATGCTGTGGTTTCCCATGACCGTGCTATCCAAAACAAACAAGATGACTCCATCATAATGGAAACAGCAGGTAATCCTGTGATCGTGCGCAGAGCCCGGGGATTTGTTCCGGAACCTGTTTCTCTGGATTTTCCGGTGGAAGGGATCCTGGCTATGGGAGCAGACCTGAAAAACGCTTTTTGCACAGGGAAAGACCATAGGGCAATAATGAGCCAGCATATAGGAGACCTGGAAGATTTCGATGTCTTTATGCATTTTCAAAACACTATCAACAATTTTAAAAAGCTGTTTCGTGTTACTCCCCATAGCATTGCAATTGACACGCATCCGGAATATCACTCTTCCAGATATGGAAGGAAACTTGCCCGGGAGCATCCACATGCCGGCCTTATTCCTGTGCAGCATCATCATGCCCATATTGCATCCGTTTTGGCTGAGCATGGCCTTGATGAAAACGTGATCGGGATTGCAATGGATGGCACCGGCTTTGGGGATGACGGGAAAATCTGGGGTAGCGAATTTTTAATTTGTGACCTGCAGCATTACCAACGGTTATTTCATCTGGCATATATTCCTCTGCAAGGAGGAGAAAAGGCGATAAGACAACCATGGCGTACAGCAGTTGCTGCAATGCATCAGGCTTTGGGAGAAGAGTATCTGAATCTGCCTTTGCTGTTTCATCAGTACGTTGATATCTCTAAGCAGCGTATGCTTATCAAAGCAATGAATCAACGCTTAAACATTCATGAATCCTGCGGGATGGGCAGATTATTTGATGCAGTGGCGGCACTGGTCAATCTTGTACATATTGCCGGTTTTGACGGCGAAGGACCGGTGAAACTGGAAAACATCCATACACACGATACGGAGGCTTACCACCTGCCATTTTATAATGATGAATATCGTTACGAACCGCTTATTCGTTCCGTAGTAAAAGATTTGCTGAATCATGTTGCTCCCGAAATCATTTCCGGACGTTTTCATAACGCAGTGGTAGAAATGATTTGTGACGGAGCAGAAAGAACAGCGACAAAATCCGGATTGAAAAACGTTGCATTGTCGGGTGGTATATTTCAAAACCGGATAATTACAGAAAAGGTGCAAGCCCGTCTGTCCCGGAAGGGTTTTTCGGTTTATCTGAACCACAAAGTCCCCTGTAATGATGGAGGAATTGCCCTGGGACAACTGGCAATAACAGGAAAAAAAACTAAAAATATATGTGTTTAAGTATTCCGGCCAGGATCGAAAAGATCAACGGCCAAAAAGCTCATGTCTCTGTTGGCGGAAATCGTTATCAGGCAGATATCAGCCTGATATCCGAAGCCGCTGTGGGAGATTATGTTTTACTGCATGCCGGTTTTGGAATTCAAAAGATCAGCGAACAGCATGCACTGGAAACTCTGGAACTTATTGACGAAATGAACCGGGCAAAAAAAGGGAAATAATTTGAAATATATAACTGAATACCGGAATAAACAACGCGTTGAAAAACTCCTGGACGCTATTCATGCAGAAGCTACAGGAAGTTATCATCTTATGGAAGTTTGCGGCAGCCATACCCATGCCATCCGCCGGCATGGTTTGCAATCGCTTTTACCTGATCAGATCAGGTTACTGTCCGGGCCGGGGTGTCCGGTCTGTGTTAGTGATCAATCGTATATTGATAAAATAATTGCCCTGGCCGGATATAAGGACATGATCATTGCTACTTTCGGAGACCTTTTGAGAGTGCCCGGCACAGAAAAAAGCCTGCAAGCCTGCCGCGAGGAGGGAGCAGACATCCGTGTTGTTTATTCTCCCATGCAGGCCCTGGACCTGGCCAAACAATATCCAGGCCGGCAGGTGATATTCCCGGCTATCGGATTTGAAACTACGGCTCCTTCTTCGGCTGTTACCTTAAGACAAGCAAAAAGCGAAAACCAAAACAATTTTTCCCTACTGAGTGCACATAAGCTTATGCCTCCGGCTATGCAAGCTGTGATCAATGAAGGGGTCAGACTTAATGGTTATATATGTCCGGGACATGTTAGTGCAATTACTGGTAGTGGCATCTATCATGTATTCCCCGAAAAATACAAGGTGGCAACGGTTATTGCCGGCTTTGAACCAACCGACATACTACAGGCTGTATTAATGCTTGTCAGACAAATAAATAATCGTAATTTTAAAACAGAGATCCAATATATACGGGCAGTACGCCCCGAAGGAAATCCAAAGGCCAAAGCGATCATGAATGATGTTTTTGTGAGGGCTGATGATTCCTGGCGCGGATTTGGCAATCTGCCCAATAGCGGGTTGCAGCCAGGACCCGACTATGCCGGCTGGGATGCCGGGCTGAAGTTTACCATTTCTACTCCCCAAAAAGCGGAAAACGGGAAATGCATTTGTGGGGAAATCCTGCAAGGGAAAAAACAACCTGAAAATTGTTCCTTGTTTGCCAGTCTGTGTACACCTCAAAATCCTGTTGGAGCTTGCATGGTATCTGCAGAAGGAAGTTGTCAGGCACATTATAAATACCGGGATTATGAAACAAAATATTGAATTGGCCCATGGTAGCGGAGGGCTTATGACGCGTGAACTCATCAATGAAGTATTTACGAAGATTTTGGATAATAGATGGTTAAAAGCCGAAGGCGACAGCGCTGTTTTTAAATCTGAAAAGGAGCATATTGCTTTTACAACAGATTCGTACGTGATTACCCCAATGTTTTTCCCCGGTGGCGATCTGGGAAAACTTGCGGTTTGCGGTACCGTTAATGATCTGGCGGTGGCTGGTGCACGGCCGGCTTATCTTACGGCAGGTTTTATCCTGGAAGAAGGGTTGTCTTTGGATGTTCTGCAGAAAATTGTGGAAAGTATGAAAAAGGAAGCTGATAAAGCGGGGGTGAATGTGGTGGCCGGGGATACAAAAGTAGTAAAAAAAGGGCAGGCAGACGGCATGTATATCAATACCAGCGGAGTAGGTTTTGTAGATAACAAATTTTCAGGCCTGGCCGAAGGAAAATTAATTTGTAAGGGAGATGTATTACTAGTCAATGGTTCTTTGGGTGATCATGAAGCGGCAATTATCAATGCCCGGGAAAGTTTGTTTGAAACTTCGCCGCTCATTTCGGATTGTGCTTCGCTCAATGGGATGATTGGTAGCCTGCTGGAGCAATGCTCGTCGGTGCGGTTTATGAGAGATATTACGCGTGGAGGTCTTGCCGGTATCCTGCAGGAAATAGCCGATATGACAAATCAGGGCGTGGAAATCCGGGAAGAATGGTTGCCTTTTAGCGATCCGGTAACGGCTTTTTGTGAGACACTGGGTTATGAACCCCTGCATTTTGCCAATGAAGGAAAATGTATCCTTGTGGTTTCTCCGGAAGAAGCAGATAAAGCACTTGCCCTGATGCAAGCCCACGAGCATGGAAGAAATGCAGCAAGGATCGGGGAAATCACGGCTGAGCATCCGGGAAGAATTGTCATGGAAACATCTGTGGGTGGAAAACGAATTATTGAACCTCCAGTGGCGGAAAAAGTACCCAGAATTTGTTAAAGATATGCATGAATTGACGGTTATTGAAAATATTATGGAAATATCTCTGCAGGTAGCCAGGGAAAACAAGCTTTCCCGCATCACGGTCATTAACCTGGATGTAGGCAAAATGCAACATTTAAATGAATCTATCATGCAGCACGGTTTTGACGCAGCCAAACAAGGAACAACAGCAGGGGAAGCAAGTCTGAAATTGAACTGGTTGCCCGTTAAGCTCAAATGCAATGAATGTCATCATATTTTTACTTCTGCTGACATGAAGTTATTTTGTCCACATTGCGGAAGTAAAGATACCAACATTGTCCAGGGAACCGAATTAAACATTAAAAGCATAGAAGGAGAATAACTATGGAAATCAAAGTTTTAAAAAATGTTCTGGATAAGAACAAGGATCAGGCGGAAGAAAATCGCAAGCTGCTTGATGAACATAATGTAAAAATGTTAAATTTTATCAGTTCGCCCGGAGCAGGGAAAACCAGCTTGCTTGAACAAACCATCCCTGAATTGCAAAAAACAATGAAAGTTGCAGTGATAGAAGGAGATGCATATACCAGCAGAGACGCTGAAAGGTTGCAGAAGTTCGGTATTCCTATAGTTCAGATTAACACGGAAGGAGCATGCCATCTTGATTCCAACAGCATCCGGAATGCTTTCCGGCAGTTGGACCTGCAATCGCTGGATGTTATACTGGTGGAGAATGTAGGAAACTTAATTTGTCCCACAGGCTTTGATCTGGGTGAAGGATATTGCATTGCTGTTTTGAGTACTACTGAAGGAGATGATAAACCTTCCAAATATCCCATGTTATTCAGAAAAGCCAAAGCTGTAGTATTAAACAAAATGGATCTGTTATCCTATACAAATTTTGAAAAAGACAATTTTGTTAAAGACATATATGAACTAAACCCGCAGATTCAACTATTTGAAACATCAGCTACGCAAGGAACAGGGATAGAGGAATGGAACACCTGGCTTAACAGGATGCTTAGTGTCTGTCTATAATGACAGATTTTGCCAGTATCATTCAAGATGCATTAATATTTTACAAGTTAGATTGCTGCAACGATGTTGAAAACAAACATTAAAATATATCAACATTATTCGTCCTCAGCCTTCAATTCCTCTACCCGCTTGTTTGCGCGATCCATTATGGCGCCGTAGGTTTCCATGTCTTCCATGATTTCATCAGCGAATTGATCAAAGTCATCTTGAGTGACGCCGTGTTCATCATAAAGCTCACTCATTTCTTCACCCATTTCCGTGGTCAATTTCATCGCTTTTGCGTCACTCACGTCTTCCGCTTTTTTACTGTATTTATCAGTCAAATACATTTGTTGGGCAATAATCTCTACATATATATCTTCTGTTATTTCTTTGGTAGAAGATTCAGTGGACTCTGCGCTTTTTTCTTCTTCGGTTTTCTCTACTTTGTTAGCATCTTCTTCTGCCTTTTTGTCTGAGCCACCTGCGCAACTGGCAAATATAAAACACAACATGGTAATTGTTGCTACCGATATTAAAACATTTTTTTTCATCTGTCTAAATTTTATTAAATAGGTACGATGGAGCTCGCCATGACACAGCATCTTTTAACTATACACTTTTCATTTTATTTAGTCATGCGTGTGTGTGTTAAAGTTTTTGTCATGGCTCGGTTCATCAT
>JBNJHE010000015.1:0-35239 GCA_051748205.1 Bacteroidota bacterium
TAATCTATCTTTTAATTTTTTATGCTGCAATCGGATTAATTAAAAAGCAATTCTTTCTAAGAAATTTACGAACAGCGTTCTTTTTAAGAGGAGTGATCACATTTCTTTTGAATTTATTTTTGCTTATGTTATAATTAGATCATCCCCAACTAATCCTACCCTCACGATCAATAAACATACAATGCCTCCACCCGCATACAGAAAAATGCGTTAAGGAATTCGTGAGAATAGAGCGTTAAGAAAGAAATCTGTTTGAGCTGGATTCGGAAGCTGAATTTTTAGCCACAAATGGCACGAATGGGTTTGGGCAAGGTAAGCGTATCAGCCCCGGACAGGTCAGCCAAAAAAGCCATGAAGAGCGGTTGGCGAGTTGGCGATGATGCGATGATGCGATAGGGCGAACGAAGCGACTTAAGAGACTTAAGCGAACTAAGAGACTAAGCGATTAATAGACTGAGAGAAAAAAACAACACCCCCCGGTGAAACAGCTCCTGCCGTCGCGTCTCACGGTTTACCCCGTTGAATTGCGGTAGCAATATTCAATCGGGGGGCAAGCAAGGAACACCGAACAAGGAACACGGAACACCGAACAAGGAACACGGAACAAGGAACACGGAACAAAGAACAAGGAACAAGGAACAAGATTATACGCAGTTTGAAGGCTTTTTAGACCAGCCTCAAAATTTAATTGTCAAAAGGGGAAAAGGAGAAAAACCGAGATATCCCAGACAATATGACTGATGATGTTGGCTGTTATAGAGCGGTAACGCATATACATCCACCCCCAAAAAATACCTCCGGTGAGGGCTGCAAGTATTAGCACAAAATTACCGGTTGCAAAATGAATACCTGTGTAGATAATAACCGAGATTAAAAAGCCGGTTTGCTTTCCAAATTTTTTCATCATATTACCCTGAATGTATGCTCTCCAGAATAACTCTTCTCCGGGCCCAATGATAAACAACATCAGCAGTCCGATTTTTAGGGCTGATGCGTCTCCTTTAAATCTGTACACATTGGAAATATCGCGTTCTGCAAAGTCAAATAGGATACGAATAAGCTGGTTACCTGCATAGAAAACCAGATAGAGAATGAGCGCTGAGGCCAGTCCGATAAAGAGTTTCTGTAACAGACCGGATGAAAAATCGGAGCGAATTTCGGAGCGGTACGCTTTGTCACTCACTAAACCCAGTGAGATCACGATCACCAAATTTGTTGACATCCACCACCAGAAATCCAATGGACCCAGTTGTTGAAAAACAAACAAGGGGGTAAACATAAACAGGGCCAGGATAATTATAGGGTAAAATCTGCTGTTGATTTTTTGTGGCATACATTAGCTAATATGAATGATTAATTCCAAAACTAAAGCCAGGGTTGATAACATCCCGAAGGTTAGGTTTAGTTTAGCTGTAGCCCCGTCTAAAGCAATAAAATCGATAGGCTTCATGGGCTTCTTTCTGTTTAATGCTTTTCTCCAAAGACCTATGGCCATTGGTAAAGCCAGCATCGTGATAAAGAATGTATAGGGTAAAGCCGGAAAGTCGGGAACTAAAAAATGTGGAATCAAAATAAGTCCCAGTACCATGAGGAAAGGTCCGTAAATAAGAAAACCATAATAGCGCAATGATCTCTTATCCCCTAGCAGGGCTGCAATAGTGATGATTTTGCCTTCACTATCCGATTCAATATCGCGCCAGTTGTTGGCATGCAAGATGGCAATAACCAATGTAGACATTGGAATTGACCAGATTACCGGGATCCAGCTTAGTGTCCCTGTTTGTACATACCATGCACCCAGTGCTCCTAAAATACCAAAGTTTAAAAAAACAGCCAGGTCGCCAAGCGCATTGTATTTTAGCGATACTTTCATGGAATTCGAATAAAAAATGCCAACCAATAAACCTCCAACACCGATATAAAGGAGCTCAAAACCCGATTGGGTCATCAGAAAAATACCAATAAGGGCACCTGCAATATACAAGGAAATGTAGGCGATTTTTGCCTCTCTGATCGATATCAGCCCACGGACTATGCCTCCACTGACTGGGTTGGCTACTTTATCCAGCCCTTTTTTATAATCATAGACATCGTTCATGATATTGGAGGCTGCATGCAAAATCACCATGCCCATAAATGCCAGTAAGCCATGTGCGATTTTTAGGTTGGCGCTCCCGTAAACAACGGCTAAAACAGTTCCGAAGATAACCGGCATAGTGGATGCAGGAAGCGAAAAGGGGCGGATACTGATCCACCATTTTTTTATGAATTCAACGGCTTGTTGTGATTTAGACATTTGTATGTTATTTGATTCACATTGTAAAAGTAAAAAAACTATTGAGTTATTTAAACAGATTTGTTTATAAAAAGTTTGATGAGCTATTGGATATGACCTGCTGCATGGATTGTATATGCCTTGTATTCTCCCTGTAGGCTGCATTGTGCAAGCCATGAAAGCAATAGCTATGTTCGCAGTTTTTGCTGCTAATCTGGCTATCATAAACGATATCTGTATTGCTGTTTATAATATTCATGCTCACAACAATTATACTGTGGTTTATTTTATATTTAACACAGTATGATAATATAAATATGTAGAATATGAAAAGAGTTTAATGTTGTATGGCTGAAAAATGCTTGATTTTGCCCTGAATCTTTTTTTCAAATAATATAATGTGGGTGGCGATGCCTTCTGAAATGCCTTTAAAAAGCTATACATAATAGGACTGGAGCAAAAGAAATGCATAAATAGATGTTAATGTTTGCAGTTGTCTTGCTTCATTATTGTTGATTGAAAACTTCTCCCAACTTTATTTATGTCCTGAAAAGTTAATATAATTGAAAGACAAATTATGCTGTAATTCAATTTATGAGCTTATTTGTCTTCTGTGTTGACCGGAAATATGGCTATAACGAATTATGTAAAAATTGGTTTATTGTGCAAAAAATGCCTAAAAATATGTTAATGGTGAGCAGTAATTTAAAATAAATAAATAAACCAGATATAATAAAGTGATATATAGAATATAATAAACCGATCTTATTTATCGTTGTGTTGGTTGTATAATAAGTGATAGATAATTATTGTTATGTTTGCAGGCTAAAATCAGAAAATATAAAAGTTTATACATCAAATCAACAATTTATGAAACGAATAGGTTTTTTATTATTGATGACATTATTACTGTACGGGTTAGGTTATTCTCAGGCCACAAAAGTGTTTCATGAGAATTTTGAAATGCCCTCCCAGGCTGATAGTGTTACAACTTCCGGGCCTACCGGATGGAGTGTAGGTAGTTCGCTCGCATCACAGGGCATGTATAGTGACTCTGCCCATGTGGCGATAGGTGATACGAACGCATTAATAACAAACAGTTTTGATCTTACCGGAATGTCTTATGCCATTCTTACCTTTGATCATATCTGTAAGGTGGAATTTTTTGACCGGGGTGAAATCTTTGTTAGCACGGATGATGGTGCTACATGGACAAAACTGACCTCCGCTCACTATAATGGGAATTCAGGCTCTTTTTTGAATAACGATAAATTCGATGCAAATGCGTATTCTAATTGGGAAGCCATGAATACCAACTCTACCGTTGATAATACCTGGTGGAAAGCCGAAGAGTTTGATATCTCTGCTATCGCCGGAAATGCTTCGAATGTGAAAATTAAATTTGCACTCTCGGATGGGAACAATGCAACGGTTTATGAAAATATTGGCTGGTTCCTTGATGATATCCAGGTAAATGCTGCTATTGACGAACTGGTGCCTCCGGTTATTACTCTGGAAACTCCTGTCGTTGAGGATACGGTTTATCATACCGGCCCGTTCCAGGTAAAAGCAAATATTACCGATGATAGTGGTATTGATGAAGCATTCATCGTTTATAATGTAAATGGGGGTTCCGATGATACCATTACTATGACGGCTGGTGCAGGAAATATTTTTGCTGCTGAAATTCCGGTAGCTAATCTGAATGACTCGGTTTCTTATGAAGTAGTGGCTATTGATAATTCGCAAGCAGCAAATAGCACAACTTATCCGCAGAACAGGAAGTCTTTCATTATTTTACCCTCGCCACCGCCTCCCGGATGCTCAGCTCCTTATGCCGACCTGCCGGGAATGCAAACCTTTGACGGTTTGTCCAGTGGGAGTGCTAGTTGTGGTAATATAAATCCGCTGGGCCTGCCCTTTTGGGAAAATTCTACAACCGATGAAACTGACTGGATCCCGCGTTCTGGTACTACAGTTTCCAGTAGTACCGGTCCTTCTGGTGATCATACTTCCGGTTCAGGCAACTACTTGTTTATTGAGTCTTCTTCATGTTCGAATAAAACAGCTATACTTACTTCTAAATGTATTGACTTAAGTACTGTCGACCTTCCAATCCTCGAATTTGCCTACCATATGTATGGTAGTACTATGGGTGACCTGGATGTGGAAATATACTATGGCGGACAATGGACCTCAATCTTTTCTGCCTCTGGAAATCAAAATGATGAATGGCATGAAGTGACTATCGATTTGAGTAGCTACAGAACGGTTACCCAAATTCGCTTTGTTGGACAAACAGGTAGCAGCTATTACAGCGATATGGCTATTGATGATGTCAGACTGTATTCACCTAAAGCTGATGACGCCGGATTAGCCGCTATCAACTTACCTGTTGACCCTACTTTGTCGGTTACGAATAACGATATTGATGTCGCTTTAGTAAATGGTGGATCGGCTGACCTGACCAGTGCTGATATTAATTACTCCATTAATGATGGCGCAGTTACGACTTTTAGCTGGACCGGAAATATTTTGCCACAATCCCAAATCGACTCCCTGGTCGTCGGAAATGAAAATTTTAGCGTTGGACAAAATTCCATTAAAATATGGACTTCCAACCCGAATAATGTTTCTGACAGCATGAGTATTAACGATACGCTAAGCCGCGATTTTTACGTCTGTGACGGCGCCTACAATGGCGTATACAGTATCGGAGGAAGCGGAGCCGACTTTCAGAGCATTCAGGAGGCTTTAAGTGCCGTAGAAATTTGTGGCGTTAGTGGTCCCGTAACTTTCAATATTGCCAATGGAACTTATTATGGACAATATGTCTTGAATCCGGTTACCGGTGCATCTGCTTCAAATACCATTACTTTCCAGTCGCAGACCGGGAATCCTGCTGATGTGATTCTGGAATATGATTCTGCATCAGTTGCTTCAGAGAATTATGTGATACATCTGGATGGTGCTGATTATTTTGAATTTAAGGATATAACCGTGGATGCCGGCAGTGATCAATATGCCCTGGCTTTTCATCTTGAAAATGGAGCAGACTATAATCGCATAGAGAATTGTGTGATTAACGCCACTGCTTATAGCAGTACAAGTACATATACATTTTACGCTGCACCGATATATAATGATGGCTTAAATAGTCATAACATATTTATAAATAATGAATTGACCGGCGGAAGCAATGGTATTGTTTTTGAAAATGCTGCCAATTCAAACCAGGTGATCAATAATACGATTACCGGATATTATCATTCCGGAATTTACTCTGAAAGCCAGGATTCCTTAATTATTCAGGACAATTACGTGGAGAATGGCCCTACGGCTGGAACAGCCTATGGCCTTAGAATTGAGGAAAGTACAAACTTTGGCTTAATAGAGGGAAATACTGTTTATGTGCATTCCTCCGGCTCTTCATCGAATTATGGTATTGTGCTGGAAGATATTGCTGCAACAGCAACTGATTCTTTTATTGTTGCCAATAACTTTGTACGTCAGAGTGATGGTACCGGTAGCAGCACTGTTGGTATCGAAGTTGACCAATGCGAGTATGTCAAAGTTGTATTCAATACCATAAAAGTTGAAGGTGGGTCTTCGACAAATGGAGCTTTATATCTTTATGAATCGAATTATTCGCCCTCAGGAACTTCTTGCGAAATTGTTAATAATAATATCGTAAATGAAGGTCCTGGTTATGCTGTAGAAGTTTCTGAAGGTGCTGCCTCAAATAATATGATCGCAACCCTGGATTATAATAACTATTATGCCACTTCTGGTGTTTTAATGGATTATAATGGGCTTAACCGTTCCAGCCTTTCAGATGTGCAGGGGGCTACCGGCCAGGATGCCAATTCCATTTCGACGAATCCTGTTTTTGTAGCGAATGATGATCTGCACGCTTTGTCTGCTTCCCTGAATGCTGCCGCCTTAGCCTTGCCTTATATTACGGAAGATATTGACGATGAGCCCAGAGATGCCAGTACACCGGATATCGGTGCTGATGAGTTTAACGTCTCGGCCAACGATGTAGCGGTTACCACTTTAGAAGCTCCTGGTTATATCTGTGATGGTGCTCAGGCTGATGTCAAAGTTAAGGTTGCTAACCTTGGTACAAATGACCTGACTAGTGGTACTCTACAATGGACAATTAATGGAACTGCACAAAATGCTGTTAGTTTTAATGGTACTATGCTTTCAGGCTCTGATTCCATCATTACTCTTGGAAACTCATCCTTTACTTATAGCGGATCTCCGTATATCGTAAAAGCATGGATGGAAAATCCTAATGGTGTAAATGATCAGAATAATAGCAATGATACATTAGTAGCGAATATTTCCACAGGCCTGCCTACAGGTACTTATACCATCGGTGGTTCTTCTGCTGACTTTGATTCATTGAATCATGCTGCTAACTATTTGAATAATCATGGTGTTTGTGGAGCTGTTACCTTTGAACTAAACAGTGGTACATATGAAGATCAAATGTTGTTGGAAAGTGTGGATGGTGTAAGTTTATCGAATACTATTGAATTTACTTCTGCTACAGGTGATAGTACTGATGTTATCGTGAAATATGATAGCGATGTTAAGAGCAATTATGTATTTGGTATTTATAATACCTCAAATGTTACAGTAAGTAAGTTGACAATTCAACCATTGAATGATACGTACGGACACGCCGTTATATTTGATGATGAGTCGCACAACTTTAAGCTGCTGAATAGTGTGATTTTGGGTGATAGTGCCAGCTCAACGCATGAAATGGCTGCCCTTATTTATTCTGATGATGGTAATGCTGTTGACAGTAATGCGGTTATCAAAAATAATCACATCGAAGGTGGTTCTTACGGACTGTTTATTGGTGGTGAATCAAGCTTTTCTGGTCTCGAACCAGGCGCTATTGTACAGGGAAACCATTTTGTCAATAATACACGTGGTGGTGCATATTTCGAATATCTTATTGATGTTCAGTTTGTAGATAATGTTATCACCGGTCTGATTAATGAAGATGATTATACCGGCCTGGATTTTTATTATTGTGATCAGATTTCTGTTAGAAAAAACAAAGTCTTTGCTAAATATGGCGACTACGCAGTAAGATTTTACTATAGCGATGGTACTTCGACTGATCCTATGATGATTGCGAATAACTTTTTTAGCGCTGAAGAAATCGGATCTTATGCGGTTTATTCTTCCTATAGCGATTATCTGGATTTATATTATAATTCAATGGCTAAATTCGGATCCTCCGATAAGCCAACTATTTACATCAATGGTGGTAATGATGTCAGACTAAAGAATAATGCCATTGTTAATTTATCCAATGATTATGCTATTGACCTGAATTACTATTCTTCGAACCCATTGGTTGAATCGGATTATAATAATCTGTTTAGTACCAGTGCAAATATCGCTGATAATGATGGCACTGACATAGCAGATTTGAGTGCGTGGCAGGCGTTAGGTTTTGGCACAAACAGTGTGTCCGCGAATCCTTATTTCAATAGTATGGTTGATTTGAGAACTGCTACATCCGTTATGGATAATGTGGGTACTCCTATTTCAGGCATTACTACAGATATTGATGGCGAAGCTCGTGATGCTACAAACCCGGACATTGGTGCTGATGAATATTCGGCTTCTGGTCTTGATTTGCTTGTGGCTAATATCGTTGAAATTGAAAGTGGATGCGATCTTGGCAATGAAAGTGTTACTGTCAAAGTCCTTAATAATGAAGTAAATGATGTTACTGACAATTTCGATGTTGGTTATCAGATTGTTGGTGGCTCCACTGTAATTACAGAAACCATTACAAACGGGCTGGCCTCTGGCGATTCATTAACGCATACATTCTCCACTCCGGCAGACTTAAGCAGCTCTGTAGATTCAACCTTTGAAATTAA
Source organism: Bacteroidota bacterium (assembly GCA_051748205.1). Lineage (GTDB taxonomy): Bacteria > Bacteroidota > Bacteroidia > Bacteroidales > PWNQ01 > PWNQ01. Next base: position 8,194 of record JBNJHE010000015.1, read on the forward strand.
AGCCTGGGTTAGTTACAGCATGGATGCATTACCGGCGAATGATACATTGACTATCTCTGTGAATAATGCCATGACACCTTCTGCTCCGGCTGTTACGGATGTTGATATCCCATGGAATACATCCACTACTATTGGTGCTTCCTCAGCTTATGGTATTCGCTGGTTCGAAAACCTCAATGATACTGTTGCTATTAACATCGGTGACTCCTTAACTACAGGTAATCTTCGGGACACAACTACTTATTTTGTTGAAGCCGTCAACGGTTCACCAAAGCTGGTTATTTCGGATGTATGTCATTACTTGACAGCAAGTACAGGCGAGAATGTGCCTATGTACTCTTATCTGGTTGATGATATGATTGAAATTACCAACCTGGGGCAGGTACCTGCTGACCTTAGCGGTTATACTATGGATATACTTGAAAGTAGCGATTATTCAGGCACACTTCCATCGGTAACTTTATATCCCGGTGAGATTCTATTACTGGCAATGGGTTCTGATGAGTCCCCTGCCAATAATATGTATGCTTTAAATACAGGTGCAAGCGTTACAAGTAGCGAAGGTGCTGGCTATATTTTGCGTAAACCGGATAATACTATTATGGATGTTGTTGCATTAAATGGATACACCTTTGATGCTTCAACCGGCGTAACTTCAGCAGATTGGTCTGGTACCATCCCTTCATCAAGTGCAAAATCTGGTGTTACTCGCATTAATAGTGATAATAATGATGCTTCTGACTGGGTTGTCACTACTTCAGCCAACCCACAGACACTCGGTACGCTTAATCAGGGCTTGAATACTTCTGGAATAGCATGTACAAGCGGGCGTACTGCAGTTACGGTTAACGTAACGGGTATTCCTTTGCAAAATGCAGCTGTCGCTGATGTTATCAGCCCTGCTGGTGGATGTGGATTGTCCAACGAAACCGTTTCTGTGCAGATTTACAATTATGGGTATGATCCTATTAATAGTAACCTTGATGCTAAATACAGCATCAGAGGCTCTTCGAATATCGTTTCAGAAGCGGTAACGGCAACCATTGCTAAAAACGACACGATTACATATACATTTAGTACACCAGTGGATCTCTCAACCACTGTTGATTCTAACTTTGTTGTGGATGTCTGGGTTGAACTCAGTAATGACACAATCAATACCGACGATTCTACTGCAGTTACTGTATTTAGTGGTGCGTCACAGTCATCACCGGTCATCTCTGATATCACCGTACCTTACGGCCAGCAGGGAACCTTTACAGCTTCTTCGCCTTACGATGTGTATTGGTATGCTGATGCTGCTACTACAAACAAGCTGCACAAAGGCCCGAACTTTACTACACCTATATTATATGATACTGCTACTTACTATGCCGTTGCTCAGGATTTGAATCCGGATACTTTAACGACGAACTTCTCCGGAAGTGACGATTATGACGGTATTATGTTTGATGTCGTTGCCAAAAACAACATCATTATCGATAGTTTTGCTGTTAATTTTGAGACTACAGCTGCGCGCGAAGTAGAAGTTTATTATGCGAATGGTACTGCTGAGAATAATAAAGATAACACATCATTATGGTCCTTGCTTGGTCATCAAATGATAGATAATGTCAATGCACAGGGAACTGCAACGCAACTGCCCATCGGAAACCTTGAAATTAATGCTGGTGACACTGTTGCCATTTACATTCGAAATGTTAATGGTGAAGACCTGATAATGGATGATGCTTCCAGTATCACTGAGGATGCCAACATGAAGCTGATGTCTGGTTATGCAGTTTATAACTCAGGCTCTGCTTATTCCGGTAAAGGGTTTAATGGAAATGTTTACTACAGTGAAGTTGTGGGCTGCCCCAGCTTAGCTGTTGAAGTTAATGCCATTGTGGATAATGTCCCGGGAACAGATGCCGGTGTGGCCGAAGTTATTGTGCCAACATCAGGAACTTATGTTAACGAGCCGTTTACTGTCGAGGCTATTGTTTATAATTATGGACAGGATACATTGACAAATGTGGATGTTGACTGGTCGATTAACGGTACACCTCAGGCAACCTATACCTGGACAGGTTCATTAATGCCTGCCGGTGACATGGATACGGTAACCCTTTCAACAAATACTGCGCTATCCTATGATCAGCATGAAATCAAAGCCTGGGTTAATAACCCGAACGGTACTGCTGACATGGTGGGAAGTAATGATACTTCTCTCGTTACTACTACTCCTTGTATTAATCAGGGAATCTATACCATTGATGCCAATGGTGGCGATTTTGCTAACTTTACCATGGCTGCCGAAGCCCTGGAAAATTGTGGAATCAATGGTGCTGTTACATTCGATGTAGCTGCTGGTAATTACTATGAGCAAATCAGTCTGGGTGAAATCAATGGAGCTTCCATGATTGATACAATTACTTTCCGCTCTGCAACTGGAAATCCGGCTGATGTTTTACTTAGCTTCGCGGATACTTCCTCAGCAACCGATAATTATGTGATTGACCTGGATGGAACAGATTATATCGCATTTAAAAATATGTCTATTGTTGCTGAAGGGCCTGATGATGCAAAAGTTATTACCTCAGATAATGAATGTAACTTCATTACTTTTGAGGGGAATATCATCCAGGGAGTTACCGCAACATCATCTTCCTTTAGTAAAAACCTGATGGATGTTGGTTCCGTTGATACTTCCTGGACGATAAAAGGAAATCAGTTTATCAATGGTAATTATGGTATCTATTACTATGCCAGCTATTCACAGAATGCCTTTAATATAGAAATCTCAGATAATGAGTTTACTAATCAGTATTACACTCCTTTGTATATCAACTATGTCGACTCCTTGCTTATTAAAGGAAACAATATAACGACGAATTCAACCTATAGTAGTTATAAAGGCGTTGATGTAATGGGTGTTGACTTTGGTCTTTATATTTTAGGTAATAATATGTATGCTCCTGCATCGGAGATGATGCTGGAAGTATCCAGTTCCGATCAACCGGCTGCAGATCGCGGGTTAATTGCAAACAATATGATTTATTCAGCAGATGATCAGGGCGGCTTCGGTAGTTCTCTTATCAGTTTATATAATGCTGATAATATCGATTTTGTCTTCAATACGGCTAAGAGCGATGCCAACTATGATTATGCCGAGGTACTTGAAATATATAGCTCAGATAATATTACGGCGAAGAATAATATTCTTGTCAGTACTGGCTCCTCTCAAGTGCTTTATCTCACGTCCTCAAGTAATCTGCAAACAGATTATAATGTCTATTGGGGGCCGGTTGCCAATCGCCTAATCTATTGGGGTGGAACGATTGATGACCTGGCTTCGCTTCAGGCTCAGTCAGGTGGTGATCAGAATTCTATGATTGTGGATCCGGAATTTGTTTCTTCTACTGATCTTCACATCACCAATCTCGATCTGTTTCTGGCTGGCGAGGAATTCCCCGGTATAACAACAGATATTGATGGCGAAACCCGTCTGAGTCAACCAACTATCGGTGCCGATGAATATATGCCTGCTACTGTGGATGCTGGTTTGATGCAGTTTGACGGATTGTCTAATCCGCTTAATGTAGGAAATAATGATGTTTATGTCTCCATCATTAATTATGGTGCTGATACATTAACATCAGCTGATATCTCCTGGGAAGTGAATGGCGTGGCAAATACAAGCTATAGCTGGACAGGTAGTTTGGCTACCGGCGAAATGATGGACAGTGTTTTAATAGGTTCACATAACTTTGTTGCTGGTGCTTCTGCCATTAAAGCCTGGGTTGAATCACCCAATGGCGCTGTCGATGGGAATAATTTGAATGATACTATTACGGCTAATTATATTAGCTGTGCAGGTCCTATGGCCGGCACCTATAGTGTCGGGGATATGGCAAGCGACTTTTCATCCATCGACCAGGCCTTTATGGCACTACAATATTGTGGTGTTGACAGTGCTGTTACACTGGAAATAGTACCTGGCGTTTATGATGGTAACTATAGCTTACCTGCTGTACCCGGCGCTTCTGCAGCCAATACGGTTACCATAACCTCTACAACGGCCAACCCGGCTGATGTGATCCTGCAATACGAGCCTGCTGGTAATAGCGATAACTATACATTACAACTGAACAGTACTAAACATGTTACAGTTTCTGACCTGACCATTAAGTCAACAGGTACAAGCTATGCTGTGGCTTTACATTTAGCGGATTCAGCCAGCCACAACGTGATTGAAGATAATGTGCTCATTGGCCCGGATGTTACTGATAATGACGAGGAATTATCCGTTGTCTTTGCTGGCACTGGTGCTACTGACTTCAATATCTATCGTAGCAATACCATTAATAATGGTAGTGCTGGTATCTATATTGATGGCTCTTCGTCTGCGTATGGATACGGTAATGTCATTGATTCCAACATGATTGACGGATACTACCGTTATGGAATTTATATCAGTTACTCCGACTCTGCTATGATTCGCGGTAATAATCTGGAAAATTCATCGCAAAGTGGTTATGTTTATGGCATACGTCCTTACAGAGTGAATGGCCCCAGTGAAATTACCGGTAACTATATTCGTGGAAATGGAAGCTCTGTCTATGGTATTTATGCTTATTACATGAACCGTAGCTCTACTTCAAATGCGCTTATTGCCAATAATATGATTGTTAATGACAATCAAAACTCCGGGGGTACAGCATTATACCTGAATTATTCTGCTTACCTTGATATCTATTACAATACTGTTGGTATATCCGGTGGTTCTTCTATGACTGCATTTGGAATAAATATTTCATCTACCTATGCAGATCAGAACTCACTCAATATTCGAAACAATAACTTTGCGAATATCTCCGGTGGTATGGTCTATGATATCGATAATGATGCCATCAATGGGAATATGTTTAGTGATTTTGATCATAACAATGCATACACTACCGGCACATTGTTGGCTGACTATGGTGGCACTGACGCTGATAATTTTGCTGACTGGCAAAGTGTTTCAGGATTTGATGCGAATTCAGTAAGTGATGATCCTGCATTTATCAGTAATACCGACTTGCATATCAATGCAGCCACGCTCAATGGTGTTGCTGATCCAATATCAGCTGTTAGTATTGACTTTGACGGAGATGCCCGTGATGCCAATAATCCTGATATCGGTGCGGATGAATTTGATCCGATTCCCGTTGATATGGGTGTTGTTGAATTGCTGAAACCGGAACGTCATTTTGCACCTACAGGTGTTATTGCTGATGTGCAGGTAGTGGTGAAAAACTTTGGTGCCGATACTGCCTATTCCTTTGATGCCAGTTATATCTATAATGGCTCAAATGCGGTTACACAGACATTCAATGATACTATCTATCCCAACAAAACGGATACGATCCAATTTACAAACCCCATCAGTACCAAGCCTGGTAATAATGTGCTGAGTATCTTTACTGATATTTCCAATGATGGAAAACACAGCAATGATACTATAAGCATTAACTATTTAGGCTTGCCTACGCATACTCCTGAATGGAGTAACAATATGGAAGCCACTGTGCATTTTGCCCACGAAGGAAATCCGGATATCTGGGAACGTGGCGTGCCCATGGGTAGCAATATCAATACAGCGCATAGCGGTACTAACGTTTGGATGACTGACCTTGATGATCAGTATCCTGAAAATGCCCATTCTTATCTTTATACACCTATGTTTGACTTCTCAACTGTACAGGAAGCCACCCTGGAGTTCTGGCACAGCCTCGATACAGAAGATAGCCAGGATGGTGTTAATGTGGAATATTCACTTAATGGTGGATTGACATGGCAAACGCTTACAGATACTGCTACTGGTGCCGTTACAACGAATTGGTATAACGATACTATTGGTAATATGCCGGTATGGACCGGACAGTTTGGTTGGACAAAATCCAGTATTACACTTACTCAGTTTGACTTTCATCCAACACCAATTCAGTTCCGCTTCTATTTCTATAGCAATACTCAAAATAATGGTGATGGCTGGGCAATTGATGACTTTTTGATTAAGCTGCCTACCTATGCTGAAGATGCCGGAGTGATTGCTGTTAATAATCCTGTGAACACCACGATTATTGGTGATCAGGTGACTGTTGACGTTGATATTAAAAACTTTGGTTCTGATACACTTAATGCTGTTCCTGTAGTTTACGATGTTAATGGAAATATCCAGCAGGAAACATGGACCGGAGTACTTTATCCCGATTCGGTTGTCAATTACACATTTAATACCGGGTATACTTCACCGAATTCGGCCTATCAACTTATGGCGTATACTGCCCTGAGTAATGATGGAAACGTCGGTAACGACTCGGCTGCTGTCGCTCTTAGCGTGGAATTGCCCCCGCTTGACGCTGGTGTTACTGAAATCTTAATGCCGAATGATACGACTACTCAGTTTGTCTCAACTACAGTTAAGGTGCGGATTAAAAACTACGGTACGGATACCTTAAACAGTATCCCTGTAGAATATACCGTTGGAAGTCAGCCTGCTGTTTCTGAAACCTGGACTGGTTCCCTGCCGCAGGGCGATAGTGTTGACTATACTTTTAATTCAACATTTACTGCTTCTGCCGGATCCTTTACTGTATGTGCTAAAACTGATGTTAGTGGTGACTTCGATGCCTCCAATGATGAAAGCTGCAAGTCTATCTATGCTACCAGCATTGATGAAAATGCTGTCTTTTCCGGAATAACTGTTCGTCCTAACCCTGCTGATCAATATGCGTATATTGAACTTGACAGTGAAATGGATGATGATGTTAAGCTTACGGTTAGTGATATGGCTGGAAATGTTGTCTTAAGCAGGACTATATCATTGTATGATTCAAAACAGGCAATTCGAATTGAAACTGCATCCCTGGCTTCAGGAATGTATTTTGTGAACCTGAATAATGAAAAGGGTAATGTTATGATAAAACTGGTTGTTAAGCATTAAACCTTTCTTGTTTAATTAACTAAAGGGTCGTACGTTGTACGGCCCTTTTTTTTGCCTTTTCCTTCCTTGCTTTCTGTTGCAGATGGTTTATGGGTAATACAATAAAAGGCCGGCATATTTTGTATGCCGGCCTTTTGTATGTTCTTAATGCTTGATATCCAATTTTGTTGAATGATCTATTCAATGATCAGTTTTTTTGTGCTTGTCATTTCATTATTGATAAGTTTGATATAATAGACTCCTGCCGAAAGCTTTTCAAGATTGAGCTGTTTTGAAAATTGTCCCACCTCAATTTCTGATTCAGAGATTAATTTTCCACGGCTATCCAAAATTTTCATCCTCATGGTTTTGTCCGGGCCATCAATTTCCAAAGTAAAGCTACCCTGATTTGGATTCGGATAGATACTGAAATGATTAAAATAGCTGGATTCTTCTATGGAGTTGTCATCGATAAAAAATACTGTAGTATTAGCAGTAGCAGAACATCCTGCGCTATTGGTTACTGTAACGGAAAAGGGATTAGCACCCAGGCCCATATCAGTGTAGTCGAGCGTAATGGTCTGGCCTGTGTCTCCTGATGACCAAAGATACGAAGCAAATCCTGCACCGGCATCCAGGGTGATGGTATCCGCATAATACATGGTATCCGGCCCGCTAATTATCACGTTGGGAATTGCTCCTGTTGTAATCGCGATGGAGTCTGTGCCATTGAAATTGCCGATGTCTTCAATTTCAACATAGTAGGTCCCTGCCGAATCGGTGCTTAGCGTAGGGTTGGTGGAAATAACTGTATTCATTTGGTTTACATACCATTTATATGTACGTGTGGATGTTCCGCCAACGCTTGCATCCAGGGTGATGGTATCGCCGCCGCAAAGGGTGGTGTCGGCACCCAGATTGATATAGTTCGTGCCAAGGGCAAAATCATCAAGAGCTACATCAGCTGCCGAGCTTAAGCCGCGCTTCGAGCGGAACCGTATGCTGTCCAGATTAGCATAGGCCGAGAGATCGACACTGTGCATTTCCCAGGGTGATGAACTGGAAGATTGCTGTTGACCAATGATCGTATCTATCATATTGACCCATGAACCATTCACAGCAACATCTATGGATAAAGTGTCAATGTCAAAACCATACATATGATACCAGAAGTTCATGGATGGTTCCATAATCGACGAAAAATCTATTTCAGGAGTGATCAGCATGGCTTCATCCTGATGGTTGCCAATGCTGGCTTCTGCATATACATAGTATCCGTTTCCTGTGCCATGATCCCCATTAGGGCCTGTATAAATATCCGGAGTATCTCCTGTGTTTAGATACCATTGATAGTTTCCGGTACTGCGGGTAAACCATCCGATTGGCGGTAACCCAAAGTGGTCGGCAGTTTCAAGATGTGGAAAAGTGTCAATCCTGGCATCTACTATATGCCCATAAACCTTTACACTATCAACGCTTGCATTGGCAGTTACAGCCAAATATGCTGTTTTGGCTCCAAGACTGTCTCCGTAAAACTTCATGTCGACATACAGGCTGTCTCCGTAATTTAAAGCCTGTGGGTAAGTGTTGTTGTCAATAAGGGTGAAATTACCCGTGTGGGGTCCTGTTAATGATGTGCTGGTTATATTTAGGATGCCGGGGCCGTCGTTATAGAGCTGAAGTGTACGTGTGATTGTATCCGGGACATTGTACAACACCTGGTGAAGGTCCAGACTGTCGGGATTTGCTGATAGTCTGGGGCCGTTCGGTGCTGTCTCAAATAATAGGTTATCCATCCACATATAGGAATATGTTGAGGATACCGAATGCCGAATGGCTATATATTTTCCTGTGCCTGTATAGTTGGATAATAAGCCATAATGTGGGGCATAATTGCTGGTTTGTGAAAAAGTAATGGTGTCAGTAGGGGTAAAGGTTGTCGCATCTGTTGGGTCGTCCATAACCCCCACAAAAACGGAGTCCTGATCACTGTTGCTGTCGAACCAGAGCTGTACCCATTTATCGGCAAAGCTTCCGTAATAGGGAGGAAGAATCGCCATCAGAGGTTCTCCGCTATCAGCCGAACCGTTCCAGAAATTCAAAGAGTTGGGGGCAGTGAGGCTGCTGGAACCACGTGTTTCTACCCATCCATCATCGATCCCCAGATTGTAATCCCATCCATGAGGGAGGTTTAGTGGTGTGGCATTATCAAAATCCTGGGAATACGGCATTGGCATATTGCGGACAATCTTATGCACTGTATCATTTCTGCTGTTGATATCGCCACTGTTGGCCACAATAAATTCCATATCGTAGGTGCCCGTAGTCGTCATGTCTGCAGAGGTATTGAATGTATAGATGAGTGTTGAATCCGGATCAATAGATGCATTGACAGTCTCTGTAATATAGGTGATTCCTCCATCAATGGAGTAGTGGACGTCAAAGTTGCTTTGGGTGTTATATCCCAGGTTGGTGATTTCGATAATGACATCAGTATTATTCTGTTGTTCTATGGTTGGAACAGGAGCTATGACATCGGTGACACTCAGATCATTGTCTCCGGTAATGTAAATGTCGTCTATAGCAATATTTCCCCCGCCGGTATTGGTGCCAACAAATCTGAACTGACTGGCGTTAGAGCTTAGTGGTGTCGTTTGTAATATCCAGGGTTCCTGCATATTGGCTTGCACCGGTCCGATTATGCTATCAATACGGTGCCAAATGCCATCAATTTTTTCTTCCACATAGATATTTCCTCCGTCACCATGAAGAAAGTAGTAAAATTTCAACTCCGGATTGGCCGGATAAGTTGTTGTATCAAGATAAGGGGAGACATAATGCGCGTCGACAGCAGAGGGCTTGGTTGTAATGTAGCGCCCATCATAGCTGCCAGCAGTTGTGTGATCGCTTAGAGGACCAGTGTTTCTGGGCTCTGTGCGACCAGAATCCAGCCGCCAGCTATACGTTACCGATACATAATTGTCATAATAGTTGCTAAACCAATCGTTATGGGATGTGGTTTCAAAGTTTTCATAAAAAGGGATGGGCTTACCAAGATAGCTGCCAACATTAATTGTGAGCGTATCGTTGTATGGATTAACCGTATCTCCCGGAACATTGACGGCAGCAACGCAGGTGTAGTTGCCGGGATTGCTGAAATCAGCGGTAGCTGTAAAATTGTATAGCAAGGTGTCCCCACTGTTGATCGTTTGATTTACATTTTCATTGATCCAGTTATTTCCGTTGTCAATAGAAAAAGATACAGAAGGCGTTTGATTCTGCACACCGGCATTAACTAATTCAATGGCAATATTACTTTGTCCGGCCAAAACTGTGGTGTCGGGCACTACTATCCTATTGACCAGCATGTCATTCTGGGGCGGAGCCTGGATGTTGATTATATAATCCTCTGCCTCTCCGTATCCAAAACCGCCCGGACTACATGGGTCGGAAGGTTCGGACACATAGCCCACAGCTACCCTCATGCGTGTGGGGCCATATGATATCCCGGACAGAGGAATCGTTACGGTTCCTGTCATGGTTGACATAAACACAGCACCATGGCCAAAGACTTTCTCTCCCGGATCATTGAAATCATAATCCTGATTAAAGTCTATCCAGATTGCTGCACCAGCATAATACTCCGGTAGCACATTGGCAACAAAAGATCCGCCTGCCGTGATTTTTAATGTGTCGTTGGTATAATCACCGTAGCCATTGGGGCTGCAACCGGAGTTGGTATTATTGATGTTTACAGCTGCTCCTGTAGTATAAAAACTTTGCAAGGCATCACCGGCTGTACAGCTTAATCCGCCAGGAACGCAATATTGTGCGTTGGCTATGGAATAGCCTCCGAAAAATAACAGTAGAGGCATTAGCATTGATCTGATAACTAATAGGTAAATTTTTTTCATAGGTCTATAATTTTAATTTTAATGGTCCTTTTTATTTATCCGGGGGGAGATTGTCATGACAAATCATATTTGCAACACACGTTTATTTCATTATCATCATGCGCATGTGTCCCGCCTTAGGCGGATCATGGTTCGGATTATATGAACAGGTATTTATATTTTATTTAACATACAAAGATAACGCAATTTCGTATTTTGTCAAGTGAAATGTTAAGATATATCAAAACTCTGTGCCAGGTACCATGGATGGTCAATGATGGGATTGATGAATAAGATATTGGAAAAAATATTGCAATAAAAGTTTGTGGTTAAATAAAAAGTACTAATTTTGCAATTCCAAATTTCGGACTACTAAAACATAAAGTGATGTACGCAATTGTAGAGATAGCTGGAGACCAGATTAAGGTCGAAAAAGGTGAAGAAATATTTGTCAATCGCCAGGAAGGTGATGAGGGCAGCAATTTAGAATTCGATAAGGTAATGCTTGTAGATAATGATGGTAATGTTAACGTTGGCAGCCCGGTTATTGATGGTGCCAAAGTTACAGCCAAAATTTTGGAGCATCTTAAAGGTGACAAAGTGCTTGTCTTTAAAAAGAAAAGAAGAAAAGGATATCAAAAGATGAATGGTCATCGTCAGTATCTGACGAAACTTCAGATTGAAGATATTCAGGCATAAATATAATCGATAACTCAAAAATCAACCAGATATGGCTCATAAAAAAGGAATGGGTAGTTCCCAAAACGGTCGTGAATCGGAAAGTAAACGTCTAGGCGTAAAAGTTTATGGCGGCCAGTTAGCTATAGCCGGAAATATTATTGTTCGTCAACGCGGCACCAAACATCATCCCGGCGATAACGTAGGTATGGGTAAAGATCACACCTTGTTCGCTTTAAAAGATGGCATGGTAAAATTCGCTAAAAAGCGGGATAACCGCTCTGTGGTATCTGTTGAACCAATAGAAGAAACAGAGGCTTAAGAAGCTGATTTCGTTAAAGATATACGTGATCTCCCGGCCATGCCTGGGAGATTTTTTTGTTTTTTAGACCTGCTGCTGACAGAAATATTATTTGTATTTTTATGCATTAGAAAATAGAGATCATGCTACATATACAGTATTTAAGGGAACATCGGGACGAAGCTATCCAAAGGCTTAAGATTAAAAACTTTACTGAGGTAGAGATCATCGACCGGGTTTTGGTTTTGGATCAACAAAGAAGGAAAACCCAAAACGAATTGGATAATACGCTGGCAGAATCTAAAAAGGTGGCCAAACAGATTGGTCAGCTTATGCAGCAGGGTAAAAGGGATGAAGCAGAGGAGGCCAAAGCTCAAACTGCTTCCATGAAAACACTGACAAAGTCATTACAGGAAACCCTGGCATCCATTATGCAAGAGCAGCAAAATCTTATGCTGGATATTCCGAACCTGCCCCATCAATCTGTTCCTGCCGGAGATTCACAGCTGGATAATCAAATTATTGAGGAGGGCGGAAAACAACCCGAATTGATAAAACATGCCCTGCCGCATTGGGACCTGGCAAAAAAGTACAATCTGATTGACTTTGACCTGGGAGTTAAGATTACCGGTGCCGGCTTTCCTGTCTATAAAAATAAGGGTGCCCGTTTACAGCGTGCGCTGAAATCTTTCTTCCTGGATCGCGCTCTTGAGGCCGGATATGATGAAATCCAACCCCCTCTGATGGTTAATGAAGACTCGGGTTTTGGAACAGGACAGCTGCCCGATAAGGATGGACAAATGTACAAAATAGGACTGGATAATTTATATCTGATCCCTACCGCTGAAGTGCCGGTGACTAACTTGTACCGCGATGTCTTGCTCAAAGAGGATCAGCTGCCCATTAAAAATGTTGCCTATTCGGCTTGTTTTAGACGAGAAGCCGGCTCATACGGAAAAGATGTCAGAGGCCTGAACCGTCTACATCAGTTTGATAAAGTCGAAATTGTGCAGATCACGCAACCTCAAAACTCATACCTGGTCCTTCAGGAAATGGTGCAATACGTCCGTAAGCTGGTTGAGGATCTCGGCCTGCCCTATCGTATTTTGAAATTGTGTGGAGGCGATACCAGCTTCGCCGCAGCGCTTACCTATGATATTGAAGTGTATTCAGCCGCTCAGCAAAAATGGTTGGAAGTTAGCTCTATATCTAATTTTGAGTCATTTCAGGCCAATAGAATGAAGCTCCGGATTAAAGATATGCAGGGAAAAAATCACCCTGCTCATACCCTGAACGGCAGTGCACTGGCTTTTCCCAGAATATTGGCCGCATTATTGGAGAATTTTCAGCAGGATGATAAAATAATAATCCCTGATGTTCTCGTTCCTTATACAGGGTTTAATTTTATTGACTGACCTTAGTGCTAAACCTAAAGCTCAAAATATGAACCGAACCATTATCCTCCTAAGGCGGAACACACAAGCATGACTGTTATGGGAAATACGTATACGGCATGTATTTAGCTCATGGCTAGCTCTACCTGGCCGATTTATTATATTTTTATGCGGATTAAACTAAAATTTTTATAATATGAAGAATATCCAAGTAGTATTAATGGCAGGTTTGATGATCTTCCTGTTCGCCTGTAGTTCGGGTGAAAAAAAGCAACGGATTGAGAAAATTGATTCTTTAACATTGACATTAGACAGTGTACAGAAGCAGATTAGCAGCCTGGATTCGGCTAGAATTGAACGAAATTTTCAGGAGATTCAAAAAACAAATTCGTTATTTGATTCTATTCCTGACGATAAGATTGATCGTGAGCTTTTGAATGAACAGCGTAGTGTTGAAAGAGCGTTCAGAGCTTATTTGGCGAAAATTGGAGAAATCAAAGATGACTTGCAGTTTTCATATAATCAGCTTGATAGCCTTACACATGATGTGGAAAAAGACCTGGTTCCGGAAGGGAAATTCGATTATTACTTTAATGATGAAGCAGAGGTTGACAGGCGCCTTAAAAACTATGTGTCTGCCATCGTGCAGGAAACAGATGAGGCTCTGATAAAATACGACAGCATCCGCATGAAGGTTAAAGAACATTTGGAAGAAAATGATGTTCCTTTAAAGTAAGCGATGCCTTTTTTTGCCCGACACTGAAACGAGCTATGATCCTCTTCTGCCGTCGCATTTAACGGTTTATCCCGTTGAATTGCAGTAGCAATATTCAATCGGGGGCATGCAACAAACTCAGAATACTAAACACCAAACAGTAATTGAAACAGATGAACAAATTTTTTGCTTTTGTCTTTATGTTGCTATTTTCGCTTTCGGCCTTAGCTCAAAGTGAAAAAGAGCAGCTTGCTGCGCAGTATTATCAAAAGCAGGAGTTTGAGAAAGCTGTCGATTTGTATGAAGAGCTTTATCAGGAGGAACCTACCAAATATTTTTATGACTATTACCTGGATTGCCTTTTGGCATTGAACGATTATTCCCGCGCTAAACGCCTTGTGAGAAAGCAAAAGAAGAACTCGGATTTTCCTTTAAAGTATGATGTGGAGTTAGGCTATCTTTATCAGAAGGATGGGAATAAAAGGCGATCGCAGCGTATTTTTAAAGACGCTATCCGTGATTTGCCTTCTACTCGTCAGGCCTACATCGACCTGGCCAACGCTTTTGCTAAGCGCGATTTAAGCGGTTATGCTATTGATGTGCTTGAGCGAGGTAATCGAAAAATCAATTCCAAAAGAGCCTTTCATCTGGAACTTGCGTCTGTATTTGCTCAAAACGGGCAGTACCGGGAGATGATGGAACAGTATCTGGAATTGTTGGATAAAGCTCCTGACTACGAAGAGGAAATTAAAGATGAGCTACAGATTTTTTTGGAGGACGGACAAACGGAAAAGGTGCAGACCGTAAAGCAAGTCTTGTTAGAAGCATCGCAAAAGCGTTCTTCCAATATCCTTTTTTCCGAACTGTTGCTATGGTTCTCTATTCAGATGAGAGATTTTGATATAGCGCTTACTCAGGCCCAGGCACTGGACCGTCGCTTTAATGAAGACGGACAGCGCGTGTTTTATCTGGCTAAAATACTCGCCGATAATAAAAAGTATGATCTGGCTGCACAAGGATATCGCTATGTTTTGGATAAAGGGAAAGACAACTATCTGTACTTAGGTAGTTTGACTCGCTTGCTGGATGTTAAATTTGAAAAGCTTATCCGAAAAAGTGACCTTAGTAAATCGGAACTGCAAAGTCTGGAAAATGAATATATCGTCGCTTTGGATCAAATGGGACGCAATGCTACTACTATTGAGCTAATGCGTAACCTGGCTTATCTTCAGGCCTTTTATATGAACAAAACGGACGAGGCTATCGGCTTATTAGAAAAAACCATTCAAATGCCGCGGGCGCGGCCACAGCAAGTAGCGGAAAGTAAAATTCAACTCGCCGATATCTTAGCAATGCAGGGTGAGGTGTGGGAGGCTACTTTATTGTACCAACAAGTGGATAAGGCCTTTAAGGATGAGCCACTTGGTCACCAGGCAAAACTCAAAAATGCCCGGCTGTCGTTTTATATTGGTGAATTTGACTGGGCTGTTACCCAACTCGATGTACTTAAAGCAGCCACTTCCAAACTTATTGCCAATGATGCAATGCAACTTTCTTTGTTGATAAAGGACAACATCGGAATGGATTCGTCTTTGGCTGCGATCAAAATGTATGCCCGTGCCGAGCTCTACGCTTTTCAGAATAAATACCGCAAAGCCTTAGCAATACTTGATTCTATTGAGGATGCTTATGCAGGACATAATATTCAGGATGAAGTCATCTTCCGGAAAGCGAAAATCTGGTTTGAGCAGGGGAACTATCACAAAACTGATAGCTTGTACAAGATTGTTGCTGATAGATATAGTGATGATATTCTGGCTGATGATGCTCTTATGCAACGGGCCCGGCTCAATGAATTTTTTCTTCAAGATGAAGATATGGCGAAATCTTTGTATCAACGGCTGATTACGGATTATCCGGGTAGCTTATATACGGTTCAGGCGCGGAAGCGTTTCCGTTATCTGCGCGGTGATACCGACCAGGCCGATCGCTTTTTTGAGAACTTACCTTAGCATATATAATGACAGTCAAACCCAAAAAATATTTTGGCCAACATTTTCTGAAGGACCCGGCAACAGCACAAAAAATTGTGGATGCTATTCCCTCAGAAGCGCGGCAGGTACTGGAAATTGGTCCGGGAAAGGGTATCCTGACAGAACCGCTCATAGCACAATTTGGTCAACACCTTAAGGTAGTCGAAATCGATTATCAGTCCATTGATCACTTGTTGCTTGAATTGCCTCAGTTGAGGGAGTCAAATATTATTCAGGGGGATTTTCTGAAACATTCTGCGGATGCTTATTTTAAGGGGGATTATCACCTGGTGGGGAATTTCCCCTATAATATCAGCAGTCAAATTTTGTTTTGGATGCTTGAATATCGTCATCGAATACCCTCAATGACCGGAATGTTTCAAAAAGAAGTAGCGATGCGCATTGCTTCTGAACCGGGATCCAGGGTTTATGGCATCCTTAGCGTGTTGACACAGGCCTTTTATAAAGCCGAAATCATTTTTACACTCTCCCGTGATGAGTTTTATCCGCCACCAAAGGTGCAGTCGGCTGTGATTCGCTTAATACGGCGCGATGACTATCATCTTGATTGTGATGAGCAGCTATTCTTCAAGGTAGTGAAAACGGCATTTCAGCAACGCCGAAAAACATTGCGTAATAGCCTGAAAGGGCTGCTGCAAGGACGTCAGCTTCCTGAAAGGCTGATTTCTGAACGTCCCGAACAGCTTGGGGTGGCTGATTTTGTTCAGATAACACATATCGTGCGGCAATTACCCGAATAACCTGTTCCAAATTGTGTCTTTCTTTTCTATGGCTTCATATCCGGCTTTCTGCACGGCATCAATAATGTCTTGTTTGCTTGTGCCTACGTCAGCTTCTACTTTAAGCTCTTTGTAATCTTTTTTGTCAATTACTTCCCACTTTTGTATTCCATTTATCTTTTCCAGATAGGGATGAACTGCATTAATGCAGCCCTGACATTTAAAATTGGTTTTAAATCTGAATAGTTGCATGATATGTTTTTTATTTGATTTTGGCTTGTTGTAATCTTAAACTGTTTGTCACTACACTTACCGATGACATAGCCATGGCTGCAGCGGCAATCATTGGGTTAAGCAGAAAGCCTGTAAACGGGAATAGAATGCCAGCCGCAACAGGGATCGCTAAGATGTTGTAGAAGAATGCCCAGAATAAATTCTGACGTATTTTCTGACGCGTCATTTGGGCTAGCTTCAAAGCTACGTAAACATGGTCAAGGTTGGAATGGACTAATGTGATATCTGCGCTCTCCATTGCAATATCGCTTCCTGTTGCCATCGCCATTCCGATATCTGCGATTGTTAGTGACGCCGCATCATTGATGCCATCGCCAACCATGACTACAACCTTGCCTTCTTTCTGCATTTCTTTTATTATTGCTGCTTTATCCTGCGGTAGCAGGGAGGATTTATATTGGTCTATCCCTGCTTTTTCAGCAACAGCGCGGGCTGTAATATCTTTATCTCCGGTGAGTAAAACGACTTCCAGTCCGGCGCTTTTTAGTTTTTGAATTGCCGGTGCCGAGGATTTTTTTATTGGGTCTTCAACAGCAATTATGCCCAGTAATGTGTTGTTTTTTGCTGTAAAAATGACTGTCGATGCTTTTTCTGCCCAGCCTTGAGCTATCTCCGCTGTTGTGCTATGTATAGCTATTTTATTGTCTTGCATCAGGGTTTCATTGCCGATAAGCCATCGGTCGCCTGAAACATTCGCCGTAACTCCTTTGCCGGTGATGCTGTCAAACGAATCGACTGAAGGAAGCTGAGTGCCTGTATTTAGGTAATTAACAATGGCTGAGGCTAAAGGGTGTTCCGAATGCTGCTCTATTGCAGCGATTTTGGCTTTGTCACTATCCGGAATCTCTTCTGTCCAATATGTATTGGTTACGGAAGGCTTGCCGTGCGTTATTGTGCCTGTTTTATCAACAACTATTGTTGTGGCTTTATGTGCGTTTTCAAGGCTGTCGGCATTGCGGATAAGAATCCCTTTTTTGGCGCCTTTCCCTGTGCCTGCCATTAATGCTGTTGGCGTGGCTAAGCCCAAAGCACAGGGGCATGCTATTATCAGGACACTTAAAAGTGTGATAAAGGCATAGGTCATCCTGGGGTCCGGACCCCAAATATACCATACACCAAATGTTATTATTGCTATGCTGATGACTATAGGAACAAAAATGGAGGCAATTTTATCTGCCAGTTTTTGAATATGTGGTTTCTGCCCCTGGGCTTCCCGTACCATTTTGATTATTTGTGACAGAAGTGTGTCCGCCCCGGTTTTATTGGCAATTATTTCCAGGCTGCCTTTCTGGTTAATGGTTCCGGTGTAAACCTCATCGTTTTTACTTTTTCGTAATGGAACAGGTTCCCCGCTAAGCATGCTTTCGTCGACATATGAAGTGCCATTCATTACGTAGCCATCCACCGGGATTTTAGCTCCCGGTTTTACCAGGAGTTGATCTCCTGTCCGGACATGCGAAACGGAAGTTTCCTTATACTCTCCGTTGATCATTCTGTAGACCGTTGACGGCTTGAGCCCAATTAATTCCCTTATGGCTGATGACGCTCTGGTTTTGGAGCGCTCCTCCCAATATCTTCCCAACAGAATTAATGTGATGATAACTACTGCCGATTCGTAATATACATGTGGCTGCAAGCCTTTCGATTCCAAAAACTCGGGATATAGCGTGTTGAATACACTAAACAAAAAAGCAATGCCTGTTCCAAGTGCTACCAGGGTATCCATATTTGTGGTTCCATGTCTGGCTTTTTTCCATGCATTGATATAAAATTCAGCACCGCTGAAAAAGATAACCGGAATGCTCAAGACCAACAATAGCCAACTCTCTTCAGGGATTACGGGCGGGAAAAACATGGAGAAGAGAAAAACAGGCAGGGCAAATAATATTGCGATAAACAGCTTAATGCGTAAGGTTTTAAATCGTTTATTCTGTTGTTCCTTTTTTTCCGTATTGTCATCAGTAACAGGTTTTCCAAGCTTATATCCGATCTCTCTGACTGTTTTTTTCAGCTGATCATAGCTTATCTGCCCGTCCTCATATTCGATCAATACACTTTCATCTGCGAAGTTTACCTGTGCTTTTGAAACTCCGTCTTGTGTATTCAGGATGCTGTCTACACTGCTGGCGCAGGCTGCGCAAGTCATCCCTTCAACATGATATGTTTGTTTAGTTTTGGCCATAATCTCATTTGTTTGTGCAAAAGAAACAATGACAGCGATCTGTTATGTTATAGAATTTTGGAAAAGGTTTGTATAATTTTACCTGATATTGTCGATAGGATGCCGTGGTGGGCCTGTTTGACTGCGGAATTCTGAAGGGGTCATGCCTGTTACTTCTCTGAATTGCCTGCTTATATGGGATACAGACGAATAACCCAGCGTATAGGCAATTTCTGATATTGTTTGTCTGTTATAGATCAATAACTCTTTGGCTTTCTCTATTTTTTGAAGTATAATGTATTTTTCGATTGTTATTCCTTCTTTGGATGAAAACAAGCGGCTTAGATAATGATAGTCTTTATTCATTTTTCGGGCAATTTCATTTGAAATTTTCCCTTCGAAAAACTCCAGCCCATAGTGATGAATCCTTTCAATAATGATATTTTTTATTTGTTCAATCAGTTTCGCCTGATCATCCTCCATTAATTCAAATCCGATATGATTTAGTTGTTTTCTGATTTCGGGCAGTTTGTTTTTTTCAACCTGCTCTGCCACGCGTACCCATCCTAATTGCGTATCTTCAACCGTATAGTTCAAGTCTGAAAATACTTTTTCAACAGCCATAATGCAACGGGGGCAAACCATATTCTTGATATGTAAAACGGAGCTCATAAGAATAGAAAGGACCAAACATCAAAATTGTTCAAAAAAAAATGACAGCCAATAAAGCTGTCATTTTTTTGTGAGGGCTAGTACTTTTACTCTACTGTAACAGATTTAGCTAAATTTCTTGGTTGGTCTACATTGCATCCTCTTAATACGGCAATGTAATAAGAAAGCAGTTGCAGGGGGATGGTGGCTACCAGAGGGACCAGCATTTCATCGGTTTCAGGCACTTCAATCACATAGTCGGCCATTTCTCTAACAGCAGTATCACCCTGGGTAACAATGGCAATAATCTTGCCTTTTCTGGCTTTGACTTCCTGTATGTTACTAATCACTTTGTCATAGGTGCCGAATTTAGTTGCAATAACCACAACTGGCATTTCTTCATCTATCAGGGCGATAGGTCCGTGTTTCATTTCAGCTGCAGGATATCCTTCGGCATGGATATAGGAGATCTCTTTAAGCTTAAGAGCGCCTTCAAGAGCTACCGGATAGTTGACACCGCGCCCAAGGTAAAGTGCATTTTTAGAGTGCATATATTTACGTGAGATCTCTTGCACCAGTTCGTCCGACTTTAAGGCTTCTTCTACTTTATCCGGTATCTGACTAAGCTGAAATACCAGGTCGTGAAAGCGTGTTTTTGTTATCGAGCCTTTTCGCTTGGCCAGCATAAGAGCCAGCTGTATCAGGATGGTTACCTGTGCAGTAAAGGCTTTGGTGGAGGCAACCCCGATTTCGGGGCCTGCGTGTGTAAAGGAACCGGCATCAGTGATACGGGCAATGGTCGATCCTACCACATTGCATATGCCTAAAATGGTGGCTCCTTTTTCCCTGGCCAGATTGATGGCAGCTATGGTGTCTGCTGTTTCTCCTGATTGGGAGATCGCAATAACGACATCATCTTCGTAAATTACTGGCTGACGATACCTGAATTCGGATGCGTATTCTACTTCGACAGGGATACGTGCCAATGCTTCAATCAGATATTCCCCAACCAGGCCGGCATGCCAGGAAGTGCCACAGGCTATGATAATGATGCGTTTGGCGTGCAGCAGCTTGTCTTCATAATCTTTGATGCCACCCAGAGAAACAATATCTTTATTGACACTAATTCTGCCGCGCATGCTGTCACGTATCGACCGCGGTTGTTCATAGATCTCCTTGAGCATAAAATGTGAAAATCCGCCTTTCTCAAGTGCCGAAAGGCTCATCTGCAATTTTTGCACATAAGGTGTTTTGGCCTGATTGGTTATCGTAAGGATTTTCAGCTCTTCGCCGGGTATCATTACAGCAATCTCTTCATCGTCTATATACACAACATCTTTTGTGTGTTCGATGATGGGTGTTGCATCTGAAGCCAGATAAAAGTCCTGATCTCCAATCCCTACTACCAGCGGGCTGCCTTTGCGGGCCGCAATTAATCTGTTAGGCTCTTCTTCTGAGATTACAGCAATGGCATAAGCACCAATTACCTGACTTAAAGCTATTTGTAATGCCTTGACAAGGTCAACCTTTTCATTGATTTTTATGTCTTCAATGAGGTGAATCAGAACTTCGGTATCGGTATCTGAAATAAATTGATATCCCCGGTTTACAAGTTCTTTTTTTAGCGAAGCATAATTTTCAATGATGCCGTTGTGAATGATGGCCATTTTTCCGGAAGGCGAATAATGCGGATGGGCATTGACATCATTAGGCTCGCCATGTGTTGCCCAGCGAGTGTGAGCAATTCCTATATGCCCTGTGACATCTTTGCCTTTGACAAACTTTTCCAGATCGGCTACTTTGCCTTTGGTTTTGTATAGCTTGAGCGAATCGTTGACAACAGAAAGGCCAGCGCTGTCATAACCCCGGTATTCGAGGCGGTAAAGACCGTTGATTAAAATGGGATAGGCTTGTTTTTCGCCTATGTATCCGACAATTCCACACATATGATATAAATTTGTTATTCTAATTCAGTATATATTAACTCTAACTTCATGGCATCAACAGATGCCTGGGGGCCTCTTAAGGCAACACGGTTGGCGTTTCTGCTTCGTTCATCCGACACGATTACCAGCCCATAATCTTTGGCCCCGTTCAGGATTTCCTGAATGTGTTGCGTTATAACAAATTTATATTCTTTTTTATTACTATCAAAATATCCGTCAAAAATTTCTGCAGAATTAACATAATCTGTTATAAGTTCTAAACTTCCTTCTTGATTCTTCTTCACCAGACCCAGTCTCAATGGTTCTTTATACGTATTTGCTGTAAGATCATCGCTGTGGGCTTTAACTACCAGCGTGGCCTTGTTCAGTGCAATATTTTTATCTCTCCATTGGCTAAGATAAGGAAATTTTACCTGCATATTTAAGCCAGCCATGGATTGAAGAAATACAGATTCTATCGGTTCAAGGGTGTCATTATGTATAACTTGTTGTTGTAACTCATTGGCGAGAGAGGTGTTTCCTGTGGAGTAATCATGATGATAACGGGAGTATTTGGCATTGAGTTCCCCCATATAAAAGCTGGCTGATAGGCTATCAGCCAAATCGTTATGATAGTGAATTGTCAGATTGGCATTGGAGGAATAGGGGTCAAAGTAAAGGATAGAACCATCACCATCGTTTGTTCTGGCCTTTACCTGAATGCCTTTGAAATAATTTACAAAAGATGCATTATCCATGAAAACACTGGCTCCGGCATTAAAAAATCGTTCAGCAAGTGCGTTGTCAACAGGGATTCTCAGCATGGGCGCAAGAGTATCAGCACCATGTACTACCGGTGTCTGCGGCCTGGGTTGAAAGCTGCGCTGCCCAATGATAGTTTTGTAAGTGTTGGTGGTTTGGCTGCTGTAATACGCTGTGTCAGGGAATAAATCTTCCGATAATTCTCTTACCTCCAGCGTTATTTCAGCAGTTGTGTCGCCATAAAAGCTAAAATAGGGTAGGGATAAAATCACAGAATCCACTACCGGATTTGGGCCGTAATCCAGGTTTGTTGTTGACATTTTGAGCTGTGTGAAAAGAGCAGCATCGGTTTGTCCAAAAATCTTGTCAAAATAACTGCCGGCAAGCAATACCTGAGGGTTGCTGGTCTTTAATGAATCGTCGCGATAGGTGAAAGCATGTATGCTGGTCGAATCCACACTTTTAATATTCAGGTTGTCTTGCGGAGGTAGTAAATCTTTGCCAATATCTTCAGGTTCTTCACAGCCCTGGCTGATCATTAGCATAGCAATTGCCATTGCTGCGGCAAAGCTTTTCAAAATGTGATTAGGCATAAGCGAATCATTCTTCTTTTTGGTGTGCAACGGGATTATTCTTCCGGTATCAGCGAATCGTAAAACTCATTATAAGCATCAATGTAGGTTGCTTCATCCTGGAATTCCAACATCGGTTTTTTGCTCTTCTTAGCATACTGTTGCAGTTCTTTGTTGATTTGTTTGCTGCCCATAATCAATGCATGAGAGTGATCAATGGCTGACTTAATCAAGTTAACGTAGTTTGGCTTTTTGTAGTATGTCAGATCTTTATCTTTTAAGCCATCGAATTTTAATTTATCGGTAAGCGAAGAAGATAAGGTCCCCGAAAAGTCATCGTCATAAAGTGAAGTGATGATTTTGGCATCAGAAAAAATGGGATTATCCTTCAATACTGTATTGATGTACAAGGGCACCAGGCTTGACATCCAGCCGTGAATGTGAATAATTTCCGGTACCCAACCCAGTTTTTTTACTGTCTCCAAAACACCTTTAGAGAAGAATAAAGTGCGTTCATCATTGTCTTCAAAAAAATTGCCGTTTTCGTCATGAAATAGTGCTTTTCGTTGAAAATACTCTTCATTGTCAATAAAATAAACCTGCATGCGGGCTGCCTGGATGGAGGCAACTTTAATAATCAGAGGGTGGTCAATATCGTTGATAATTAAATTCATTCCTGACAATCTGATGACTTCGTGCAACTGATTGCGACGCTCGTTGACCAATCCATACCGTGGCATGAAGGTTCTGATTTCTTTGTTGCGTTCCTGTATACCTTGCGGTAAGTATCGCCCGATTTTGCTCATATGATCCTCAGGAAGGAAAGGCGTTATTTTTTGCGATACATATAAAACTCTAGCCTTGGCCATAATACTATGATTATATTTGTGATATCAAAAGGAGACAAAAATAGCAAAAAAATCGCACATATTCAATTTTTTCCTATTAGCTTTGCGCCCTTTTGATAAATAGAAGGTTTTTCTTAACTCTTTGATTTAATTCTTTTGTTATGAGGATATTTGAAACAGTCTACGATCTTAAACTTTTTCTCAATGTTGAGCGAGCTCAGCAAAAAAGTATAGGGCTTGTCCCCACGATGGGTGCTTTGCATGCAGGTCATATGGCCTTAATACGACAAGCCGCAGATGAAAATGATGTGGTTGTTTGCTCAGTGTTTGTCAATCCGATTCAGTTCAATAAGGAGGAAGACCTGCAGAATTATCCCAGAACGGTGAGCTCGGATTTGGAAAAGCTGCAGGCCGGAGGATGCGATGTTGTATTTATTCCATCGGAGGAGGAGATGTACCCCGAGCCGGTTGAGGAAAACTATGATTTTGGCCCTTTAGAACAAGTGATGGAAGGTCGCTTTCGCCCAGGTCATTTCAACGGAGTGGCGGTTGTGGTTCGTCGTTTGTTTGAAATTGTCGATCCTGAAAAAGCCTATTTTGGTCAAAAGGATTACCAGCAGCTTATCATAATTCGAAAGCTTGTCCAAATGCTGAATCTGAACATCGATATAGTCGCTGTCCCGATTGTACGCGAAGCCGATGGTTTGGCGATGAGCTCCAGGAATATGCGCCTGAAACCCGAAGAACGGGATGCTGCTCCCATAATTTACAAAACATTATTATATGCTAAAGCGCAGCGCGAAAAATTTGATACCCCCGGACACCTTATAAAATGGGGGACACAGCAGCTTCAGCAGCAACCGCTTTTTGATGTGGAATATTTTGATATTGTGGATGCAGATTCTTTGCAATCCATCAAACAATGGAGCGATACCAAACGTTGTATCTTATGTGTTGCCGTTTTTGTCGGAAAAATCCGATTAATCGATAATATAATACTATTTTCTTAAATTTGTCGCCATGATGCAAATAGAAGTTTTAAAATCCAAACTACACCGAGTTAAAGTTACTGAAGCAGACTTAAACTATATTGGTAGTATTACCATAGATGAAGATTTAATGGATGCTGTCAATATTATCGAAAATGAAAAAGTGCAGGTTGTAAACCTGGACAATGGTGAGCGCCTGATCACCTATGTGATCAAGGGTGAGCGTGGTACAGGAGAAATATGTATGAACGGACCGGCAGCGCGCAAAGCCCTGGTTGGTGATACGGTGATTATTCTTTCTTATGCTATGATGCCGGTGGAAGAAGCTAAAAGCTTTAAACCCATCATTAAATTTCCGGATGAGAACAACAAAGTGAAATAGAAAAATAACAGCAGTTGAACAGGCGCATACTGTCTATATTAAAAGTCCTTTTCTTTTTGTCGATTGGATTCTTTTTTATTTGGATTTTCCTTCGGCAATTGACACCTGAACAGCGGCAGGATATCCTGGTATCTTTTCGGAATGCGAATTATTCATGGGTGCTGTTATCCGTGGTTGCAGGCGCTTTAAGCCATCTGTTTCGCGCGGCACGCTGGCGGATATTAATGAATCCTATGGGCTACTATCCCCGCCTGCATAATACGTTCTTTGCTGTGATGATTGGTTATCTGGCCAATCTTGCTTTACCCCGCCTTGGAGAAGTGACTCGCTGCGGAATCCTTCATAAATACGAGAAAATCCCTGTTAATAAATCCTTTGGAACTGTTATCGCCGAACGCTCCGTCGATATGATTTTTTTCCTGATCTTCTTTTTTGTCAATCTGGCGATATTCTGGAGCCAGCTGGCCGGCTATGTCAGAGCAAATGTTTATGATCCCATGAACGACCGCGTTGTAGCCATGGGCAATAGCAATAGTGTTTTGTGGATCGCTGGTATTGTTATCACTGTGCTGATTGTTACCATTTTTATTCTGCGTAGCTTTTTCCGCGAAGCTCAATTTTATCTTAGAGTGAAAAAGCTTGTTCAGGGCTTTGTGCAAGGGTTTAAGTCTGTACTGCGGATTCAGCGTGTGGGTATGTTTTTTGTCTATAGCATTTTGATTTGGATAATGTATTTTTTGATGGTCTTTATCTGCTTTTTTGCGATGAAAGAAACTGCGCATCTGGGCTTTGATGCCGGCCTAAGTGTGCTTATTTTTGGCTCTATCGGCATTATGATCGTACAGGGAGGTATTGGCGTTTATCCTGCTATAGTGGCTGAAACACTCGCTATTTACGGTATCTCCGAAGTTAAAGGATATGCTTTGGGATGGATTACCTGGTCGGCTCAAAATGTCATGATTGTCGTTCTGGGGGTCGTGTCCTTGATTTTATTACCTTTACTAATTCGTAAACATTCTTATGTGCACACAACTGAAAAAAATACAGAAGAAAATCCTGAATTGGAAGCAAGCCCGAATAAAAGCTGAACAAAGTCAGGCAGAAGGAGAAACGCTTGTTTTTTCCAATGGATGCTTCGATATCCTTCACCACGGACATGTGGAATACCTGTCCAAAGCTGCAGATTTTGGCGATAAACTCATGATAGGCCTGAATACGGATGCGTCTGTGCGCAGGCTTAAAGGCGAAAACAGGCCTGTGAATCCTGAAGCTTCTCGCGCACTTGTGTTGGCTGCCCTGGAATTTGTGGATTATGTGGTTTTGTTTGAGCAGGATACACCTTACGAGCTCATCAGCCGGGTAATGCCAAATGTGTTGGTGAAAGGCAAAGACTACAAAGCTGAAGATGTGGTAGGTTATGATGTGGTTACAGCCAATGGTGGCCGCGTGGAAACCATCAATCTGGTTGAAGGGTTCTCCACCACCGGCATTATCGAAAAAATGAAGAAGTAAAAGCAGCCCATTGCGAAGAGGGTATGCTTAGAATTCTAATCTCCTGATATCTTATTTCTTAATAAACTTTCCTTTTATCAAGGTTTTGTTCTGGTCCTGAAGCAGGAAAATATAGACGCCGGCTTTTAGTGCTTTTGTGTTTACATCAGCGACTGATGATTGAAAGTTGAGTTGTTTTGTCATGACTTGCCGTCCCTGCATGTCAATAATTTTTAGCTGTGGGTTATCCAGTTTTCCTTTCCCATCC
>JBNJHE010000016.1:0-35197 GCA_051748205.1 Bacteroidota bacterium
ACCTGTCGAATATGGTTCAATCTTATACAATTCACCATTTGATTTATAATAATACCACTTACCGGTTGGCACCCTGACACACCTAAAATTTAGAAATATCCATCTTTTTTCAAGTAACCCCACAGATTTAATCTTCCCATTATTATACCTATTACGCCAATATCCATCATCTTCTAAGATAAGCGAATCCACATCTGCAATATCATATTATATGTCAAAATGAACCCGAATGCGACTTTGCAGGTTTGTAGCACTACATCTCGACCGAAAAGCCCGTCAGAAAAAATATTTTGGCTGTTTTTCGGAAGCTGTTTTTTGCTTTTGTATCTTTGTTTTAAATTTATAATGAAACGCCATATGGAAGAATTTAAAATTTATTCAGCCGGAGAGTTTATCACCACGTCCAATGCAATTACTATACGAAATCCTTATGACCAGCAAGTTATAGCAAAGACATACAAAGCAGGCCCTGAAGAGCTGGAGAAGACTATTGTAAAAGCCCTGTCAACAGAGGCTACTATGGCCGGGCTCCCCTCCTGGAAGAGGTCTGCCATTCTTTTACAAATAGCTGATACCCTGTCAGACAACCTTCAAAGCCATGCCAAAATATTGTCGATGGAAGCAGGAAAACCCCTAAAATATGCTATAGGGGAAGTTAAACGCGCCATTCAAACCTTTAAAGTAGCAAGTGAAGAAGCTTTACGTTTGCCGGCAGAACATTTGTCTTTAGACTGGACTCCTGCTGGTGAAGGCAAAGAAGGATGGGTTAAATATTTCCCTGTTGGATTAATTGCTGCTATTTCGCCTTTCAATTTTCCTTTAAACCTGGCAGCTCACAAAATTGCGCCGGCTCTGGCTGCCGGCAACCCTATTATCCTTAAGCCCGCTTCGTCAACACCTTTATCCACTTTAGCACTGGCAAAAATTATCGACCAAACCGATTTACCCAAAGGAGCATTTTCGGTACTTCCTATGGACCGCAATAGTGGAAATCAGCTTGTTACTGATGAACGGTTTAAATTATTGACCTTTACCGGATCTCCGGAAGTTGGCTGGGAAATGAAAAAAAATGCCGGCAAAAAACCCGTAGTCCTCGAGCTTGGAGGAAATGCCGGTGTAATTATTGGTAAAGAGGCCGATATCGACCTGGCTGTGGAAAAATGCCTCACCGGTGCTTTTGCATACTCTGGGCAGGTGTGTATCCACGCGCAACGTATCTTTGTTGAAGCGGAAATCTTTGATGCTTTTATGCAGAAATTCAAAGCCAAAACAGAAAATCTAAAAGTTGGTTCACCACTAAAGGAAGACACCGACATCAGCGCTATGATTGACAAGAATAATGCAGAACGCGTTCAGCAATGGATTAACGAAGCTAAAGAACAGGGAGCTAAAATAATTACCGGTGGCACCAAAGAACAAACAATCGTTTATCCTACTATTCTGACAAACACCAATAATATGATGAAAGTGTGCGCACTGGAAGTTTTTGGCCCTGTTGTCGCTGTGGAACCTTTTGATGACTTTTCGCAGGCTGTGGATATGGTCAACGACAGCCGCTATGGACTACAGGCCGGCGTTTTTACCAATCAGATCGAGCAGATGAACCTCGCATTCCGTAAACTTCATGTCGGGGGCGTAATCATTAATGATGTCCCCACCTTTAGAGTTGACCACATGCCTTACGGGGGAGTTAAAGATTCCGGTATCGGACGGGAAGGTATCAAATACAGCATCAGAGATATGATGGAAGCCCGCATACTGGTGAAAAACTTTTAACTTTATTGACGCTGATTTCCATTATTCCGTACCTTTGCTTTCCCTTAAAAAAACGTTCTACCCTATTTTGTCAATGGTAGAGTTATTATCAACATCAAAAAAAAAGAATATATGTTTAAATTTATCAAACTTACATTTATTGGAATACTGCTCAGTAGTCTGGCCTTTGGGCAGCAAGCTACAATCAGCAAATTTCCAGCGCAGACAAAAAAAATCAAAAAAACAAATGCACTTCAACAAGCATCAGATTTTCAACAAACCATTACAAAAGCTAAAAAGCCTCAGAAGCCTTTCTCAACAAAGGCAACGATAATCTATTCCGAAGATTTTTCTTCCGGCTCTATGCCAACAGATTTTACACTTTACAATGAAGACGGCTTAACACCTGCCGCCAATGTCAGCTATGTTAACCAGGCCTGGGTTGTCAATCCCAATCTATTGGACAGCAGTGACTATACAGCGCTTTCGACATCCTGGTATGATCCTGCGGGACAAGCTGATGACTGGATGGTACTTCCAAAAATCACCATCCCTGCAGGGGCCCTGATAAACTGGAATGCTATTGCCTACGACGGTAGTTATCCCGATGGATACGAAATCCTTGTCTCGACTACCGACTCTGCCGTAAGCAGTTTTACATCCACCATTGCATCCATTAACGCTGAAAATGATGTATGGACCAGCCGAACAGCCAGCTTAAATGCCTTTGCCGGCCAGGACGTTTTTATTGCCTTCAGAAATAATTCAAACGATCAATTCCTATTGGCTATTGATGACATCACTCTTGTACAACCAGACCCTTACAATATTGGTGTTACCGCAATTACCGAACCTTCCAATAATAATGGATGTAGCCTGAGCGCATCCGAAGATGTTACTATTGATATTGAAAATACCGGATCGGATTCCATTACCAATGGTTTTGATGTTTACTACAGTATTAACGGCAACACACCGGTTAATGAAACCATCAGCGACACTTTACTCCCCGGAGCAACAATGACTTATACTTTTAACACTACTGCTGACCTCTCCACTTATCAGAATTATGATATCATCGCCTACACAGCCTATCCTCAGGATACTACCCATGCTAATGATACTGCATCAACAACGGTAATCAGCGCTGATGGTATGGTGACCATTGAAGTTACCACGGATGGATATCCATCAGAAACATCCTGGGAACTCCTGGATCAAAACAATCAGATTGTTGCCGTAAGCCCTGTTTATGAAGCCGCTGATTCAACCTACACAAGCAATATCTGCTTATCCGCCTCCGATTGCTATACCTTCAACATTTATGATTCTTATGGTGACGGAATTTTTTCACCAGGTGGTTATGCTGTATATTTCAACGCTGCTTTGGTCGATTCCAGCTACTCATTTGCCGGCAGCCAGGCTTCTGTTTTTAATATTGGCAACGGCTGTGCCGCTAACGATTTGGCTGTCACCAACCTGTACGCCTTAGGCAAAGCTCCTGAAGGAGCCGGGTCGCCCCAATCCATCACAGCTATTATTCATAACAAAGGTACTGCAAACCAAACCAATGCTGAAGTTACCCTGGATATTACCGGCGACAATACGCATCAAGACACGCTCACCATTGCCAGCATAAATAGCCTCGACTCGGCCACTGTTACCTTTAACAGCTTTAGTCCTGCTTCAACAGGAGTCTCTAATATCAATGTTTCAGTAGCCTCCGACGACAACAACAACAACAACAGCATGGATTATCGTCAGGAAGTAACGACAAACACCTATAATCACGCCGATACTGCGGCTATTAATATTGGAATTGGCTTCAATACCAGCGAAGGTATTATGGTAGCCAAATACCATGTCAACGGAGAAAAATCGGTCAAAGCAGCCCGCATTAATGTAGCCGGATCAGCTGCAGGCAACCAGCTCTATGGTGTTATTGTCGACAGCAGTGGCAATATCCTTTCATCAGGTCAACCCATAACAATTTCAGCTGCTGATACCAACACATATGTCGAATTACCCATAAGCCCCTATAATGTAAAAGATCAGCATATCTATGTTGGCTTTGCTCAAATCGCCAACCCAAATGCCGGTTATTTCCCACTGAATACGCAAATCGAAGAGCCTGGCCGCTCCAACGCCTTTTATGTTGCCAGCGGATTAAATGGGAATCCGTTAACAATGAATCGCGATTTTGGAAAATGGATGATTGAAGGTGTTATTATGGACCCTATTAGCAGCGATGCTATTAACTTAGGAATTACGGACATTAATTCAGCCTGCAATCTCAGCAATAAAGATGTAGAGATCGGTATTTTCAATAATGGCACAGACACCATATTTAACTTAACCGCCTCTTATTCCGTAAATAATGGTAGCCCGATAACCGATACCATCAACGATACCATACAGCCCGGAGACACCCTGATGCACAATTTTTCCACGCCTATTGATGCGTCAGCATACAATATGTATGAAGTAGAAGCCTGGGTTGATTTAAATGCTGACACTATTTCATCCAACGATACTGCCAATACTGTTTTCTATAATATTGAACCAGCCGATATCCCATACACTACCAGCTTTGAGGCAAATGACGACCCTTATGCCTGGACCTTTATTGATGGAAATAATGACGGCATCAGCCCCGTCATTATGGAAATATCCGGAGCCCCTGATGGCAATCAAATTATCTATGTACAGGGTGGTTCAGATAAACAAGATGAATATGTCGTTTCCAGATGTCTGAATCTTGAAGCAGGTAAAGATTACGAACTCTCATACTGGCATACAGCTGGCAGCTTTTGGGGAATGCCCATACCGGAAAATGTAGAAATCGTTATTGGAACCAGCCCCGACCCGGCATCACTTACAACCCTGGTGGCTGATCTGGGACAAATCGATGTCATAGACTTTACGAAAATGTCGCATCTTTTCCAGGTTAATAGTACAGATGTCTACCATATTGCTTTCCATATCACAACAGATAGCCCTTATTACTACCTGATTGATGAATTTAGCATTTCTGATGTTACCAGTGTTGAAGAAAACATGGTTAATAGCATGCGCTTATATCCCAATCCAACTAACCACATAATCAATATCGAGTCTGAGGATACTAAAATTCAACAGATTCAGATATTTAACACTATGGGACAGCAAGTAGCGCATAAAGCTGTGAATGCTGCTCATTTCCGTCTGAATGTGCAAAACTATGATGCCGGAATTTACTTTATTCGCATGCTGACCGAGCAAGGCATGGTAACGAAAAAATTCCAGGTAAATCCATAATAAATTAAATTTCACATAAAAAAAGCTACCTTCAAAAGAGGGTAGCTTTTTTTTTGCTTCAGCTGTGAGTTACCTCTTGCCAAACTCCATCAGATAAGCTTTAATAAATTCATTCAGGCCACCATTCATAACCTCAGTGGCGTTTCCGGTTTGATGATTAGTCCGTAAATCCTTTACAAGCTTATAGGGATGAAAGACATAATTTCGAATTTGCGAGCCCCATTCAATTTTCTTTTTAGCGCTTTCTATTTCGCTGCGGGCCTCTTCTTTTTTACGCATTTCAATTTCATAGAGTTGCGACTTGAGCATTACCATGGCCTTTTCTCTGTTTTGATGCTGTGAGCGTGTTTGCTGACATTCCACCACAATACCGGAAGGCTCATGATGCAGGCGCACGGCTGAATCGGTTTTATTGACATGCTGCCCGCCAGGGCCACTGGAGCGAAAGGTATCCCAGCTAAGGTCTGCCGGATTGACATCGATATCTACTGTATCATCGACGATAGGATACACGTAAACCGAGGCAAAAGAAGTGTGCCTTTTTTTAGCGGCATCAAAGGGTGATATTCGCACCAATCGGTGCACTCCATTTTCCCCTTTCAGATACCCAAATGCGTAATCACCCGTGACTTCAATGGACACTGATTTTATTCCGGCGACATCGCCCTCCTGCCGGTCAATAATTTTATGTTTAAACCCATTTTGCTCCATCCAGGCCAGATACATGCGCTCCAGCATCTGTGCCCAATCCTGGCTTTCTGTCCCTCCGGCTCCAGGATTTATTTGTAGAATACAGTTCAGCTTATCTTCTTCTCCGCTCAACATATTCAAAAACTCCATATCCTCAACCAGCTTAAGCGTGGCTCTATATTTCCCTTCGATTTCCTCTTCCGAGCCTTCACCTTCCTGTTGATAGAACTCCATCAACACCTCCAGGTCTTCATACGAA
Organism: Bacteroidota bacterium; assembly: GCA_051748205.1. Classification (GTDB taxonomy): domain Bacteria; phylum Bacteroidota; class Bacteroidia; order Bacteroidales; family PWNQ01; genus PWNQ01. The sequence goes on from JBNJHE010000016.1 coordinate 6,002, forward strand.
GATACGGCCTGGTCATATTTCTGTGTCCACTGCTTTTTTTCATTAATAAGCTTCAGTATTGCTTCAGCCTCTTTAGGCTCATCCCAAAAGCCGGGGTCCATGGTTTTCTCTTCCTCTTCTTGTATCTCTATCTTTTTACGGTCGATGTCAAAGATACCTCCTCAGATCCTCAATACGCTGTTTGAGGTCCTTTAATGCGTCATGTGTGATCATAATTCTGATTTTATCTTATGGATTACTGTTTCTATCAATTGAATCTCAAAGCCACGCTGCAACAAAAAACGAATTAGTTTGGCCTTTTGTTCGTAGGGGATAAGTCCTGTCTCTTTTGCTTTTTCCCTGGCAAGAGCTAAAAGTGCATTTTCATAGTCCTGATCATTCAGCATATCCAGGGCATTACGGATATGGGCATCCGGTATCTCCTTTTTTTTCAGAGCATATTCGATTTTCCTTTTACCCCAACGATTTTGCTGTAGCTTACTTTTGGCAAAAATAGTTGCATAGCGCTGATCATCAATAAATCTCTCTTTCTTTAAGTGCTCTGTCACCCACCAAACATCTTCATTTCCGCACAATCCCCATTCACTGAGTTTGCGACGCACATCTGATGCGCTGCGCTCCTGAAAAGCACAATAGCGCATTGCTTTAGATAATGCTTCCTCACGGCCGATGCTTTTTCTTCTGGACTTCACCGTCTAGATTTTTATCTCATCATTGTCCTTATTGAAAAATTTATACTTCAATGAATGATATGATTTATTGGCTTTCACTGGAATCCAGCGCTTATACCGGAAGAACCACCGTATCTGTTCAGAGATAATTCCCTTGGTTAAATAGGCATAAAGGTATGGATGAACCTGCAGCTTTATTTTGGGTTCATTCTGTTCCTGTATAAGATATCGTATATGATTTTCTATTTCATCGATAAGAACGATGCTGGCTTTAATCACGCCGGTACCATTACAAACAGGGCATTTTTCGGAGGTCTCCACATCCATTTCAGGTCGAACCCTTTGACGTGTAATCTGCACAAGTCCAAACTTCGTTGGAGGCAGGATGGTATGTTTGGCCGGATCAGAAGCCATAACATTCTTCATCTCTTCGAATAACTTAAGGCGATTGGCACGATCCTGCATATCGATAAAATCAACGACAATAATACCTCCCATATCGCGCAGACGAAGCTGGCGGGCGATTTCTCCGGCCGACTCCATATTGACACTTAAGGCATTTGCTTCCTGATCCTTATCTTTCTTAAGACGATGACCACTATTCACATCAATCACATGCATGGCCTCGGTGTGCTCAATAATAAGGTATGTCCCGCTGCTCAGCGTAACTTTGTTGCCAAACAAGCTTTTTATCTGACGATCGACACCAAAATGTTCGAAAATCGGAGCCCGACCTTTATACATTTTTATTATCTTCGATTGATCAGGTGATATGCTCCCTACATAAGAGGTGAGCTCCTCACCCAGGTCCTCATCATTGACATGAATATTATTAAACGACTCATTGAGCAGATCACGAAGAATAGAAGAGGCCCTGTCGATTTCCCGAAAGACCTTTTTCGGCGGCTTAGCATCAGGCAATTTATTTACAGCTCCTTCCCATTTTTGCATCAGCGTAGTCATATCCATCATCAGGTCTTTGGTCATTTTATTTTCTGCATTGGTACGGATAATCACACCCATATTGTTGGGCTTAATGCTCTTGACCAATCTACGCAGACGGTTGCGCTCTTCGATGTTTTTTATCTTTTGAGACATCGAGATACGATTCGAAAAAGGAACCAGAATTAAATAACGCCCAGGCATAGAGAGCTCTGAAGATAGCCTTGGTCCTTTGTTGGAGATGGGCTCCTTGGCAATTTGTACCAGGATATATTGATTGGGGTTTAAGACCTGATTGATCTTTCCTGTTTTCTCTATATCTTTTTCCAGCTTGAAGTTTTCCAATTTGGGAACATTATTCTTCCCATTGATAGCCATACGAGTAAATTTGATCTGCGTATTTATTTGCGGACCCAAATCAAGATAATGCAAAAATGCATCTTTCTCATATCCTACATCAATAAAGGCAGCATTCAAGCCACTGATGATCTTTCGAACTTTTCCGAGATAAATATCGCCTACGGCGTAATTATTGTTGTTCTTCTCTTTATGTAATTCGACGAGTTTCTTGTCTTCCAGTAGTGCTATTACACTTTCTGAATTCCCCGAGTTGATAACTAATTCTCTATTCACAATACACTATTTGCAGGCTTTTTTCAAAGCCCTGTTGTTGATTTTCAAGAAAAAAAGGCAGGAGGAGTAGAATTCAGAATATAAAAATCAAATACATGACACCTGTGGCATCATGTATTTGATATCCAAATGACACAACAGACTATTTATTCTTATGCCTGTTTTTTCTCAAACGCTTTTTGCGCTTGTGAGTGGCCATTTTATGTCGCTTACGTTTTTTTCCGCTTGGCATATCTTATTAAAATTATGTAGCTTAGAAAAATACGCTTACTTAACTGATTCTTTTACGTCAGTAACAAAAGTCTTCGACGGTTTGAAAGCAGGAATGTAGTGAGCTGGGATGATGATTGTTTTGTTTTTGGAAATATTGCGACCTGTTTTCTCAGCGCGATATTTAACAATGAAACTACCAAATCCTCTTAAATAAACATTCTCATTGTTTGTTAATGATTTCTTCACTGTTTCCATGAAAGCTTCAACTGTTGCTTGAACAGCTACTTTTTCGATTCCTGTTTTGTTTGCAATTTCTGCAATTAATTCAGCTTTTGTCATAATTCTTTATTTTTAAAATTGTTACGGTTCTGTATCTGGTGTGCAAAGATAAGTTATTTTTTAGAAATGAAAAACAAAATGATTTATTTTTTGTAAATCAGGGAAAACCATTTGATTTTTGCACCCAATAATGACTATAACGAAAAGACTTATGCTTTGGTATTCAACCAACAAAAGAAATATACCCTGGCGAATTTCCAACGATCCTTTTAAGGTCTGGTTATCAGAAATCATACTGCAACAAACACGTGTTGACCAGATAATGGATTACTACAACCACTTTGTATCTGAATTTAAGAGCATTCAAGCTCTAGCAAATGCACCCGGGAATAAAATTATACGTATGTGGCAGGGGCTTGGTTATTACAGCAGGGCACGAAACCTGCTTGATAATTATGCTATCCCCAGACTTATTGAACAATATATGCAAGAAGATTTTCAGAACCTCTCCTAGCCTGATTTAAGCCTGTACATTTGTTATTGTCGCGAAGCAGACAATAAAAAGTTTGCAAAGATCTGCTTCCCATTTTCGGTCATATAGGATTCGGGGTGGAACTGAACACTTTGTATATCAAAATTTGTATGCTCAACAGCCATCACAACATCATCATCCGAAATAGCAACTACCTTTAATTCTTCCGGAAGGGAGTCTTTAACAACAGCCCACGAATGATACAGGCCTGCCTTCATTGTTTGTATTCCGTGAAAAAGCACACTGGTTGGATGTATTCTTTGAATCTGTTTTGGCTGCCCATGCACAACCTGTGGCAGATTAAAAAGCCTGCCCCCAAAATAGCGACAGATTACCTGATGCCCCATACAAATTCCTAAAATACTTTTCCGTTCAGCAAATTCTTTCAACATATCAAAAAGTGCCGGATAGTCTTCCGGAAGACCAGGCCCCGGGGAAATGATAACTTTATCAGCATCCGCTGCATCAGATAAGGTGAACTCATAAACCGGACAGATATTTATGTTAATTTTGTCCTCAATGGAAGTGCTTTTGGCAATCTGCCGAAGCATTTCCACTATGTTGAAGGTAAAGGAATCATTATTATCGATCAGCAGGATTTTCATCAGCATAATATTTGTTGGAGCTTCTGCAAAAATAGCATTCCCTTTATTCTGATTCAAACAGACAGCCTATGGATATTGTTTCATTTACAGAAAAAGCCAATGCCTTAGGGCATAGAAGGCAGCCTTTCTTTTTTCTGCTCGACTTTGAGCTGAAAAAACCGCTTATTATACCACTGCATGAAGCTGCTGAAAACGGTTTCTTTTTCAAGATCAAAGGCCAAACCAATGCAGCCAGCAACGGCCAGGCAAAAGCTGTTGACAGCATCAGGCCTGCTCCCATATCACAGAAGAAATATGCCAGGGCCTTCAATCTGGTGAAAAAACACCTGAAAGCCGGCAACACCTACCTGTTGAATCTGACTTTTCCCACACCGCTCGAGGGTGAGCTTTCCATGGAATACATTTTCCGAAAAAGCACCGCACCTTATACCTTATGGCATCAGGAAGATTTTGTGCTGTTTTCTCCTGAATGCTTTGTGCGGATTGAAAAGAACAGGATTTTTTCCTATCCGATGAAAGGCACCATCGATGCGGCTGTTCCAAATGCCGAAAAAATTATCCTTCAGAATAAAAAGGAGCACTGGGAACACAACACTATCGTGGACCTGATAAGAAATGATTTATCAATAGTAGCAGAGAATGTGCAGGTTATCAAATTCCGTTATATCGATCGCTTGAAAACATCAAACAAAGACCTACTACAGGTTAGTTCTGAAATTGTTGGTGACCTTTCCGACAACTGGCAGAATGGCATTGGCAGCATGCTGCTGAAGCTGCTGCCGGCAGGGTCCATAAGTGGCGCGCCCAAAGCCAAAACCCTTGAAATCATCCGCGAAAGCGAACAGCAGGACCGCGGTTATTTCACAGGTGTTTTTGGTGTTTTTGACGGTGATTATCTGGACAGTGCCGTAAATATTCGCTTTATTGAAAAAACCCCTGACGGCTTTCAGTTTCGAAGTGGCGGCGGCATAACAGCACAAAGTATAATGAATGATGAATATCAGGAAATGATTCATAAGGTATATGTACCAATTACTTGAAACCATAAAAATCTATAACGGTAAAGTTAGTAATCTTGCCTGTCACCAAAAACGAATGGACCAGGCATACTATGAAATTTATAAAAATAAAAATCCGTTTATTCTTAATGCCTTGATCAAACCCCGAATTAATGACTCTATCGGAATTGTTAAGTGTCGATTGCTATACAATGAACATTCCTATAAAATTTCCTTCGTTCCGTACCGGGCCAAACCGCTCAACACTTTACAGCTCATGTGGGCCGACAAGCTTGATTATCACCTTAAATATGCAGACCGCTCTGAATTAAACTATCTTTTAAACCAAAGAAAAAAAGAGGCTGATGATATTCTCATAGTTCAAAACAACATGATTACGGATACTTCTTACACAAACATAGCATTTTTCAATGGTACATCCTGGTTTACACCAGACACTCCTTTGTTGAAGGGCACAAAACGCCAGTCTCTCATTGATAAAAAAATTATCACAGCTGTCCCTGTAGAGCTAAATGATATTGCTGCCTTCCAGGGATTCCGGCTTTTAAACTCAATGTTACCTTTTGACGGACAAACCATTAAGCCCATAAACAATATTTTTAAATAAGTAAAAAGTAGCAGACTACCAGAATATTACGCCTGACGTTGCGCTAATAATCAGGCCTTATAATCAGCCTTTTAACACTGCTCTTATCTGACATCTATCAACATAGGTTACCACAACTCCAACTAAAACAATCAGCAGTCCCACAACATCCATGAGTTTTAATGTGTCTCCAAAAGCGAACCAGGCCATTAGCATAGTAACAGGAGGTCCAAGGAAAAAAAGACCTGACATCCTGATAGCATCCGTCTTTTTCAATAAAATCCACATTAAAGTATATGCCCCGAAAGAGACCCCAAGAATCAGCCATACCATTGCCAGAATGAAGTCCATATTCCATTGAACAATTAATTTTTCCAAAAATAATGCAGGCAAACCCAGCACCAATGTAGCTCCCAGACTTTGATAAAAAAGCGTCAGATCCAGCGGCAGCTTGTCATATCCATTCTTTAGTTCTATCTTACGCTGTATTAGCGCTGCCGCAGTCATTGCGATTACAGCCCCAAAGGGCACAATATAGGCCATATTAATAGAATTAATCTCAAAATTCATTCGGTGTATTACTGTTATTACAACCCCTGCAAATGCAATGATTAATCCTATCCAGCTCTTTAACGATGTCTTCTCGCCTACCACATAAGCTGAAAAAGCACCAGTTGTTAATGGCTGTAAAGCAACAACTAATGCCACTATGCCTGCCGGAACTTCATTATCTAAAGCAATCAGAACACAACTTAACCATCCGGCGTGCGCCAAAATACCAACCAGCATATTCACTAATACAACTCTTCGACCGGGCCATAAAAGCCGACCAGCTATCAAAAGGTATATGAACAGTATTGTAAATAAAGCTATATACCTGATAAACATCAATGTAAAAGGCCTTGTATAAGGAAGGATAAATTCTGCACCAATAAACCCGGAATTCCATAAAAGCACAAAAAGGATGGATAAAACAAGAATTCTATTGTTTGTAGTGGTATTTGGCATATTATTTACATTGTTTTGGCTTGCCATAAACAGATTATGATTATTTCCGTAAAATAATAATATTTAATTAATTTACTCCCTTTTGGGCTAATTTATGTGAATTTGTATCCAATATTGCAAATATACATAAGCCATAAACATCCTTTAACCTAACATAATATCGCACCTAAAGGTGCTTTGATGATGGAATTAATTTCAAGGCACTGAAAACATTTTCCATCAATCCTATTCTGATACTTTAACCTATCGAAATTCACCTATTTTACCTTCTGAATCACATAATATTTATAAATTTGCCAGCAATAACAAAAGGCTGAAAAAAATTAACATAATATGAGTAATCAGAAGAAAAAGATAAATTTATTCTCTGAATTCCCTCCGGTTAGCCGCGAGCAGTGGGAGGAAGTAATTCAGAGAGATTTAAAAGGGGCAGACCGCGAGCGCAAAATTGTTTGGCGCACACCGGAAGGTCTAAAGTTTGACCCATACTACCGTAGAGAGGATTTGGAAAAAATCTCACACGAGCCTGCTTTGCCTGCAGAATTTCCTTTTGTACGCGGTAATAAAATCAGCGATAACGACTGGGAAATCCGCCAGGAAATTGAAAAGGCAGATGCTATCACCGCCAACAAAGAGGCTGTAAATGCGATAAAACGCGGTGCTGAAGCCATTGTATTCGACGTGCGCGAAATCAACAATGCAGAACAAATGGAGCTATTGTTGAAAGACATTGACCCGGCTTCCACTCCGGTGCACCTGAAAAACTCCACCAACTACAAGATAACGGTAGACCTTTTTACAGAAGCCCTGGATAATAAAGGTCTTAACCCAAAACAAGCCCGTGGATCCCTGGAATTTGATCCGATCGGTTATTATACGCTAAAAGGTGAATTTTACAACTCCTGGAATGACAATATAAACGAAATCCTCTGCCTGATAGATAAAATGGAAGAAGAATTGCCGGGTTTCAGCATTCTGAATGTCAACGGACGGTTTTTTCATAATGGCGGAGCCACGATTGTTCAGGAGCTGGGCTATTCTCTGGCTGCTGCTAACGAGTATCTGGCTGCACTTACTGACGCTGGCAAAGAGGCAAAAGAGATCACTCCCAGGATGCAGTTTTCTTTTGCCCTTGGCTCCAATTATTTTATGGAAATTGCCAAAATCCGGGCAGCCCGGATGCTCTGGGCTAACGTTGTAAGCCAGTACACTGATGACGGGGAAGCGGAAAAAGCGTTTATCCATGTAGAAACATCCACCTGGAACAAAACCATCTACGATCCTTATGTAAATATGCTTCGCAACACTACCGAAGCCATGTCTGGTGCAATCGCCGGATGCGACAGCATGAGCGTACGTCCGTTCGACTATTTTTTCCGCTCGCCCAATGACATGTCCAAACGTGTTGCCCGCAACACCCAAATCATTCTTAAGGAAGAATCCCACTTTAATAAAACCGTCGACCCTTCGGCAGGATCCTATTATATCGAAACACTCACTGCCAGCATTGCTGAAGCAGCATGGAAATTATTTACAGAAACCGAAGCTAAAGGTGGTTTTATTAAAGCCTTTGAAAATGGCGATGTAAAAGCTGACATTGAGGAAACCTGCAAAAATCGTGAAGCAGCCATTGCTAAACGTAAAACCAGCTTTATAGGAACCAACCAGTTTCCGAATGCTGATGAACAAATGCTCGAGGAAATAAAGAAAGAAATTCTGACCAAAGAAGAACAAAAAAGCCATAAAGGACTAATCCAATATCGCGGTGCAGAACCTTTTGAGAAGCTTCGCCTGGACACAGAGAAATTCATTAAAAGCGGCAACAAAAAACCCGGAGTTTACCTGCTTAAAATTGGTAACCGCGCCATGAGAACAGCCAGAGCATCATTCAGCTCTGCTTTCTACGGCTGTGCCGGTTATGAAATCTTCGACAACCTCGGATTTGACAACACCAAAGAGGCCGTGGCCGATGCCATGAAGTCAAAAGCAGAAATTATTGTTATCTGCAGCAGCGATGATGATTATGTTGAATATGTGCCTGAGCTGGCTACCATGATTAAAACCGAAGATAACAGCAAAACTCTGGTTGTAGCCGGATATCCCAAAGAACATATCGAAAGCTTTAAACAAGCCGGAGTGGATGATTTCGTTCATGTGAAATCAAACCTGCTGGATACCATTACTGCTTATCAGAAGAAACTTGGTGTAATCAAATAATTGCCGAACAAAACAACAAGAAATTATGAGACCTGATTTTTCAAAATTAGATATAAAAACTGCTTCAAAACAGAGCAAATCTTTCCGGGAGTGGGAGCAACAGCATAAAATCGATGCTTACCTGGAAACGCCTGAAAAGATTAACATCAAGCCTGTTTACGGCAAAGAAGACCTGGAAAACATGGAACACCTTGATTATGCCGCCGGTGTTCCGCCCTATCTGCGCGGCCCCTATTCCACGATGTACGCTATGCGCCCGTGGACCATCCGCCAGTATGCCGGCTTTTCCACAGCAGAAGAGTCCAACGCCTTCTATCGCAGAAATCTGGCTGCCGGACAAAAAGGATTGTCTATCGCTTTCGATCTGGCCACCCATCGCGGATATGATTCCGACCACGAACGTGTAGTTGGCGACGTAGGTAAAGCCGGGGTGGCTGTGGATTCCATCCTGGACATGAAAATCCTGTTCGATCAAATCCCGCTGGATAAAATGTCCGTTTCTATGACTATGAACGGCGCTGTGTTGCCTGTTATGGCTTTTTATATCGTTGCTGCCGAAGAGCAGGGCGTGGCTAAGGAAAAACTTGCCGGCACCATCCAAAATGATATCCTAAAAGAATTTATGGTGCGCAACACTTATATTTATCCTCCAAAGCACTCCATGAAAATCATTGCAGACATCTTCGAATACACATCGAAGAATATGCCTAAATTCAACTCCATCTCCATCAGTGGTTATCATATGCAGGAAGCTGGCGCCAGTGCAGACATTGAACTGGCCTATACCCTGGCCGATGGGTTGGAATATATCCGTACCGGTATTGAAGCAGGCATCGACATTGATGCTTTTGCTCCGCGCCTTTCATTCTTCTGGGGCATTGGCATGAATCACTTTATGGAAATTGCCAAGATGCGTGCTGCACGTATGCTATGGGCTAAATTGGTGAAGCAATTCAATCCAAAAAACCCCAAATCAATGGCACTGCGGACACACTCACAAACTTCAGGCTGGAGTTTAACAGAACAAGACCCCTTCAATAATGTAAGCCGTACAGCCATTGAAGCTATGGCAGCTGTTTTGGGGCACACCCAGTCTTTGCATACCAATGCTCTGGATGAAGCCATTGCCTTGCCTACAGACTTCTCAGCCCGTATTGCACGCAACACACAGCTTATGCTTCAGCAAGAAACAAATATCATTAAAGCCGTTGACCCCTGGGCAGGTTCTTATTATGTGGAACGCCTTACAGAAGATATTGCTTATCGCGCCTGGGAACATATTCAGGAAATTGAAAAGCTGGGCGGAATGACAAAAGCCATCGAAACCGGTGTTCCGAAAATGCGGATTGAAGAAGCAGCTGCACGTAAACAGGCCCGTATTGACGCCATGAAAGATACAATTGTTGGAATCAATAAGTACCGCCTGGAAAAAGAAGACCCCATAGAAACGCTGGAGGTAGACAATACTTCGGTATTGCAAGCTCAGTTAAACCGGCTAAAAAAGCTACGTGCAGAACGTAATAACGAAGAAGTACAACAAGCATTGGATGCTATCACAAAATCTGCAGAAACAGGAAAAGGCAATCTCCTTGAATTGTCCGTAGATGCAGCCAGAAAACGAGCATCACTGGGTGAGATTTCCGATGCTATGGAAAAAGTTTATGGAAGGTATAAAGCAGTGATACGATCAATATCGGGAGTTTATTCCTCCGAATCAAAGAATAACAATGTTTTTGAAAAGGCCCTTAAGAAAACCGATGAATTTGCAGAGCTGGAAGGCCGCCGTCCACGCATTATGGTTGCCAAAATGGGACAGGACGGTCACGATCGTGGCGCAAAAGTTGTCGCTACCGCTTATGCTGATATGGGTTTTGATGTTGACATCGGCCCCTTGTTTCAGACGCCTGCAGAAGCCGCCCGACAAGCAGTGGAAAACGATGTCCATATTTTGGGCGTATCCAGCCTGGCTGCAGGACATAAAACCCTCGTACCACACGTGATTGACGAACTCAAAAAACTTGGTCGCGACGATATTATGGTTATTGTAGGCGGAGTAATACCTCATCAGGACTATCAGCAACTTTATGATGCCGGCGCTGTGGCTGTCTTTGGCCCAGGTACTGTCATCCCCGAAGCCTCAATCAAGATACTGGATATCCTTATTGAATCGCGCAAAGAATGATGAACAATCATTAAAAGGAGTGCTTTTGGCACTCCTTTTGTTTTTATCTTTGACTTCTGAATCCATAAGAATCATTATATGCTTCAACGCTCACTAATTCTTCTGACATTTATTCTGATGATGTCCACAGTCAATGGACAGCAAAAACGCAAAGAGCGCTATAATGGCACCATGCGTAATGGCTTAATGGAGCCAGGAGAGGTCACTTACTATTATTATCAGGATGGGCGCGACAGAGTGCTCGATGGCGTTTTTCGATACCGCCTGAGGTGGCGCAATGATGATCGTCAACGCGTGTATCAAACCATCAATGGCTCCTATGAAGATGGGAAAAAATCCGGCACCTGGTCATATACAATCAAAGTACAGGACTACTTTGAAGATAATGAAGGATACTATTATTCTTATGATGTCTTACTCAATGCTTCCTATAAGCAGGGAATCCCTCATGGAAACTGGAACCTGAATAAAACTTCCAAAAAACGCAAAAAATCCGACGATGAACGTAGCGGATGGCAAAATTATGAAGGCAAAAATAACATCAGTATAAAATTAGTGTTTGATCAGGGAAAACTGGTGGATTCTGTTTTGTTTTCTGACAAAGCAAACAATACCTTAATCAAAGGGAAACTGGATAAAAAAGGATTCTACCATAGCGACTGGATCAATCAATACAACGGTAGCCGCAGAGAAGAAAGCTATCATCATGGGATTATTACCAAACGTGTTGTGAAAACACTACAGGGAAAAATTGAAGACGAACAATCTTTAATGGTCAATAAGGATATGTGGATTAGTTACACCTCCAGCAATGCAGACCGGGAAAAGCTTACCTTTCAGCCCGAAACACTGGAAGTACTTAAAAACCCTAAGCATATGATCCCTCAGATGATCAATGAACACCTTTTTGATTATCGCTTGTTTTTATACAGCTATATATCTGGCGATGAGCTTATCAAAGATTACCCTGGCAAAAATCCGGCAGCACTTTTTTCAGGATTAAAAAAAGTCAACTTTAAATATCGTGTTAATCCTCAGATGGGCGCATTACTTACCGGGATATCACAAGAAAACAGAAAAGTTCAAAACAATTACAGAAAGGCAGTGGAATATGCCAAAGAACATCAACTTCAAACAAAACAAAAAAATAACTTGCTGAAACTGGAAAGAATGTCCAGATTATCAAATAAATATAACTGCCTCTCCGGAACTATTAAAAGCTATTTAAATGTAAACGATGGCATTAATAAAGCCTACGAAAACTGTAATTTAAGATTTCCGATCGAAATAAAACTGCCTTCTGATTTGTCAAAGGAAGAATTGATCAAACATATTTATCAGAAAGTCAGAGATATGAATATTGAATCTAAAAAGATTTTGAAAGAATTATCCTAACACATCTGACATGATAAACAGATGAACCACTTGTCAAAAAATATCTTTCAAAAACTGCATCACCATACCAGAGTATAAGGATAGGGTATTTGATAAGTAATTAAGACATCATGAAGACTGCACTTTCCCACTACCATTTGTCACTTATAAATTAGTAGATGGTTGCTTTATAGGAATTGACAAATATATTAAAAATACTATTTTTGACGGAAATGAAATCCGCATGAAATCCACTATCAAAACAGCATTAAAACAGTTCCACAGGCACAATACCCTGCTCCCGGATGTGTATATTTTCACGCTTCCGCGCACAGGCTCCACCCTGCTTGCGGAAATTCTGAATGTAAACTCCGGTGGCAAAGTATGCAGTGAGCCTTTTGCGTTGAACAAGGAAAACAAGAAGGTGCTAAAGCATTATTTTCCGGCAGATTTCCTGGCAGACCGATACCTGGACCTGGACAATCAGCAATTGAATAATGTTTTGGTTTACTTAAAAGAATTGTCAGCAGGAAAAACATGGAACAGTTTCTACTGGAGTGACTTTCCCGGCAAAGACCACAGCTTTAAAACCAAATACACGATATTCAAGCTGCATAAGCTAACCTATCTGATCGAGGAAATAATGCAGAATCTTCAGGGTAGCGGCCTCTATATGATCAGGCATCCGGTTTCCCACAGCCTTTCCCGCTTACGTAATGGCTGGGACACCTACAACCAGCAATTTCTGGCTTCTGAAAAAATAAAAAATAGCATCTCAGAACAAGCTGCGGAGAAAGCAAAACAGGTAATGCAAAGCGGCAGCACACTGGATAAGTTTGTGCTTTCCTGGTGCCTGGAAAACTATGTCTTTCTAAAAAAAGAAAAACAAAACAACCTGCCCAACAATCTTTTTCTGCTTACTTATGAAAAGCTGATAAACAATCCGGAGCAAAGCATCAACGAATTATGCAAAAAGCTAAATATCCCTTTTCAGGAGCGGATGCTGGAAAAAATCAATTTGCCTTCGCATGGCATCGTACACAGCACCGATGATACCAAAGCCCGGATAAGGAGAGGCGAGAGCAAGCAGCTTCTGGATAAATGGAGACAAAAAATAAGCATCAGCGAAGAAGAAAGTGCGTTCTCCATCCTTGATGCTTTTGGCATTGATTTGTACCGCAAAGGGGATAACCTTCCTGTGTGCTGATCAACCCTGTACTACTGTCCCGGTTTGCTCACCTTTAATTTCTCGCAAAAGATTCCCTTTCTTGTTCATATCAAAAACAACAATCGGCAGCAAATTGTCCCAGCAAAGGGTAAACGCCGTTCTGTCCATGACTTTAAGATTTTTTTGATAGGCCTGCTCAAATGTCAAATTTTGATATTTTTTTGCTTCTGGATTTTTCTCCGGGTCGTCACTATAGATCCCATCCACACGTGTTCCTTTAAAAATAGCATCTGCCTGTATTTCCACTGCCCTCAGGGCTGAAGCCGTATCTGTCGTAAAAAAAGGATTGCCGGTTCCACCGGCAATAATAACCACATGCCCCTTATCAAAAGCTTCCAGCGCATTTCGCCGGCTCATAGGCTCTGAAATAGGATTAACATCCATACCTGAAAGCAAAGTAGTTTTTACACCATGGCTTTCGAATGTAGATTGAAGCGCCATAGAGTTAATAACGGTGGCCAGCATACCCATATAATCTCCCTGTACACGATCCATCCCCTGGCTAACGCCCTGTAATCCGCGATAGATATTACCTCCACCAATCACAATACCGATTTGAGCACCCTGTTTTACAGCCATTTCAACCTCTTCCACATACTGAATTAAACGCTGAGGATCAATACCATAGCTTTGATCGCCCATTAAAGCTTCCCCACTTAATTTGAGTAATAATCTCTGATATTTTAGCATAACACAATATTTGCCATAAAATTATAAAAAAAAGCACTGCCCGGGGACAGTGCTTAATATTTTCAGAATTATTGTCGTATCTACACCAAAGAAAGACGCTTGAAATCTTTCACTGTCAATTCTTTGTCCAGATTCTGCAAGTATTGACGTACTGTCTTTTTACTATCCCGCACAAAATCCTGATTTAACAGCGTACCTTCTTTATAGAATTTATTCAGCTTTCCTTCAGCAATTTTATCGATCAGGTGATCTGGTTTGCCTTCCTGGCGAGCCTGTTCTCTACCGAGCTCCATTTCATGTTCAATAACATCATGAGGGACACCATCTTTATCGAGTGCCACCGGAGCCATCGCAGCAATTTGCATATTCACTTGCTTTCCAGCATCCTCAACATCAGCAAAATCCTTCTTGTTGAAGGCCATAACCGAACCCAGCTTATTCCCCAGGTGGTTGTATGCAAACACCATAGGGCCTTCAATATAGCCATATTCCGAGAGCATCAGTTTTTCACCTATCTTGCCTATCATGTCAGTCATAAGGTCTTCGATGGAGTTTCCATCAATTTGGGCAGCCTTCAATTCATCCAAAGATTTGGCTTTCATTTCAATAGCTTTATCAGCAATCGAATGAGCAAAATTAAGGAAGTCGTCGTTTTTAGCAACAAAGTCAGTTTCACAATTCACCATTACGATAGCAGCAAAGGTATTATCATCATTGGTTTTGGCAATCACAACACCTTCATTTGCCTCACGGTCAGCTCTTTTACTGGCAACTTTCTGACCTTTTTTCCGGAGGTAGTCCAGAGCAGCATCATAATCACCATCACTTTCCTGCAGTGCCTTTTTACAATCCATCATTCCGGCACCGGTAGCTTTTCTAAGCTTATTTACTTCAGCAGCAGTTATTTTAACCATTTTAATATCCTCTAAATCTATGGGTTAAACACACTATTCTTTTGTTTCGGACTTTTGTTCAGCTGTATTCTCAGCCTTGCCCGATTGCTTTTCATCAGAAGCTTCCATTTCCTTTTTTTCGGCTTCTTTTTTCGCTTCTTGCTTTTTTGCTTCAGCCTCTTTGAGTTCTTTCTTCTGCTTTTCGCGCTTGTCTTTCTCGGCTTTTTCGGCTTTCGCTTTTTCTTTTTCCATTTTGCGTTCGTTGAGACCTTCTTCAACAGCATTCACCATAAGATCCATCACAAGATCGATAGACTTGGAAGCGTCATCGTTGGCAGGGATGGGGAAATCCACCTCTTCGGGGTTGGAGTTGGTATCTACCATAGCAAAAGTGGTGATATCGAGTTTTTGAGCCTCACGAATAGCAATATATTCTTTAATGATATCGACGACAAAAATAGCGCTGGGCAAGCGGTTCATATCAGCAATACTGCCAAACTGCTTTTCCATTTTTGCTTTTTCGCGTTCAATCTGCAGGCGCTCACGTTTCGAAAGCTTAAGATAAGCATTATCACTCATAAGCTTTTCCATGCCTTTCATTTTACGGATAGTCCGCCTGATGGTACCAAAGTTTGTCAACATCCCTCCGGGCCAGCGCTCGGTAACATAAGGCATATTCACTCTTTCCACTTTGGTTTTCAAAATTTCCTGAGCCTGCTTTTTCGTAGCCACAAAAAGGATTTGTTTGCCAGACTTGGCAATTTGCTTCAGGGCACTGGCAGCCTCTTCGATTTTTGCCTGTGTTTTGTAAAGGTCGATGATATGGATACCTTTACGCTCCATAAAGATATAAGGAGCCATGTTGGGATTCCACTTACGCTTGAGGTGTCCGAAATGTACACCCGCTTCGAGCAGATCGTCAAAGGACACTCTTAGTTGTTTTTCTTCCATTAATTTTTTCTTTTACGTTTACTTTCTGATTTGTCAACCACCTGGTAGCGCATGTGGCGGTCCTGGCGGTTTAGATACTAAACGACTCTTTCACAGCGATCAAGCAGTGGATTAACGTTTAGAGAACTGGAATTTCTTACGGGCTTTTTTCTGACCGGGCTTCTTGCGTTCCACCATGCGGGAGTCACGTTCGAGTAATCCTTCAGCTTTTAAAGCCGGACGATACTCGGCATTAACTTCCACCAGAGCGCGCGAAATTGCCAGTCGCAGAGCTTCAGCTTGTCCCTTGGGGCCACCACCTTTCAAATTGGCTTTAAAGTCATATTTGCCAGCTTCCTCTACAATATCAAAGGGTTGCTCTAGCAAATATTGCAATGTAGCATCAGGGAAATAATCTTTCGCTTCACGACCGTTTACCGTAGCCTTGCCGCTACCGGCAGATAGGTAAACACGGGCTACCGCTTTTTTCCGTCTTCCGATTTTATTAATTACTTCCATATTTATTTAATTGAATTTAAATCTGTTTTTTTGGGTTCCTGTGCCTGATGAGGGTGATCCGCTCCGGCATAAACGAATAAGTTACGGTAAAGATCGCTTCCCAACCTGTTTTTTGGCAACATGCCTTTTACCGCTTTCTCTATAATGCGCTCAGGATGCTTTTTCAACAACTCCTGTGGCGTGGAAAAACGCTGACCACCGGGATAGCCTGTATGACGAACGTATTGCTTATCCGTCATCTTAGCCCCTGTCAATCGAATCTTTTCCGCATTAATGATGACAACATTGTCGCCATTATCCACATGTGGTGTGAAATCCGGCTTATGCTTTCCTCTTAATATATAGGCTACTTTCGATGCCAGACGCCCTAATACCTGATCTTCTGCATCAACCAACACCCAGTTTTTCTCAACTGTTTCTTTTTTGGCCGATCGTGTTTTGTAACTTAATGTATCCATTATCATCTGTTTTTTGCAAAAATCTTCATTCTCTAAATGAGGGGTGCAAAAGTAGAAACTATTTTTGTATTTCACAAATTTACCAACATTAAAATGTTGAAAAATCAACTCTTTACTTTTACTGCGCAAATTTATATATTCACAGACCATAAAACAACATCGTATCATGAAACAAAAAAACTTTATCAAAAGCTTAACATACGCCCTTCGTGGGCTCGGATTTTTCTACCGCAGCGAAATTCATGCCTTGTATCACGGCCTTGCTGCTGCATTGGTTATTGCTGCCGGATTTATTTTTAATATCAGCCGCCTGGATTGGATGATTGTAATTATTGCCATTGCTCTGGTCATCATCAGTGAAATGATCAACACAGCCATAGAATCCTTACTCGATTTTATTCATCCTGAAAAACATCCCCATGTTGGCAACATCAAAGACCTCACCGCCGGTCTTGTTTTATTTAGCGCTCTGATTGCTGTTGCACTTGGAATTTTCGTTTTTTATCCCGAAATTGTAGCGCTTTTATGAAACGATTTACCATGATCTTACTGGCCATGGTAATGGTCTATTTTGTACAGGGCAAACAAAAATTCAGAATGCATTTTCTCCACTGGTTCTTGCTAATATTCGGAGCTATTGTAGTTATTTTATCTTATGTAGAAGATTACCTCTCCTTTATGTTGCAACAATTTACGCTAGCGCAGATGCTGGGAAAAGCAAGTATGGATTATCTCTTCGCATATGCCAGTAGCTATGTACCAGACCACTTCAAATGGTGGATTTTTAGCATCGGAGCAGGACTCCATATATTGGTAATACTACATTTGATTATCACCAATCGAAAAAACCAACCGGCAGGATACGAACAACTCCTGGGAAATGATTAATTTTGCCTCACACCATAACAAAAAATTATGTCAATAAAAGTTCAAGGAATTACCAAGCTATACGGAGAACAAAAAGCACTGGACGATGTATCATTTGAGGTTTCGAAAGGCGAAGTAGTGGGTTTATTGGGCCCGAATGGTGCAGGCAAATCAACCATGATGAAAATACTGACATGCTACATCCCTCCCTCCGATGGTTATGCCGAAGTGAACGGATTTGATATTTTCGAGCAACAGTTGGACGTACGCAAGCAAGTGGGATATCTGCCGGAAAATAATCCTATCTATACTGATATGTATGTGCATGAAAATCTGGAATTCTTTGCTGGCATGCACAAAATCAACAATAAGAAAAGCCGTATCGAAGAAATCATAGAAATCACTGGTCTAACAGCAGAAAGCCACAAAAAAATCGGGCAGTTATCTAAAGGTTACCGCCAGCGTGTTGGCATTGCCCAGGCCCTGATTCATGATCCTCAGGTACTCATATTGGATGAGCCTACTTCGGGCCTGGATCCGAATCAACTGGCAGACATACGCCACATGATTAAAAATATTGGCAAAGACAAGACGGTAATCCTCTCCACGCATATTATGCAAGAAGTAGAAGCTGTCTGTGACCGGGCGATCATCATCCATAATGGTAAAATCGTGGCTGATGATTCCACAGCAAACCTACATATGTTAAATAAAAATGCCACGGTGATTCTGGCAGAATTTGACAAGCCCCCCCAAAAGCATTTACTCATGAAAATAGAAGGTGTAACTGCTGCCGAACCAATGAAAGACAACACCTGGCAGATCGTTGCCAACAGCAAAAAAGACATCCGGTCTGACATCTTCCAATTTGCGGTAGACAACAAGATTAAAGTGCTATCAATGCAAAAAAAAGACCAAAGCCTGGAAGAAATCTTCTACGAATTGACGAGGTAGGCAGGAAATACACTCTGGTTTTTTTAGTAACAATGAATTTTTTCGTACTTTTGTGGCGGTAGGTGGAAAGATTTGATTGATTGCAACCACGTGAAAAAAATGCTAAACCAATGCTACATGCCTTGCAATCAACTATTTCCACACAGTTTACTTCAGAATAAAAAAACAAAAAGACATGCTATTGGTAGCTGTTGTCAATCTATTTTTTATACTGAAAAATGATTCATTTAAAAACAAACAACAAATGGGATATTTCTTTACATCAGAGTCAGTCTCTGAAGGCCACCCGGACAAGGTAGCCGATCAAATATCGGACGCACTATTGGACGAGTTCCTGCGCTGCGACCCTAACTCAAAAGTAGCTTCCGAGACCTTTGTTACCACAGGCCTTGTAGTTTGTGGCGGGGAAGTAAAAACCAATGGATATGTGGACATTGAAAAAACGGCCCGAAGCACTATCGAAAAAATCGGATATACCAAAAGCGAATATCAGTTTGACGCCAATTCATGTGGTGTCCTGAGTGCAGTTCATGAACAGTCGGGTGACATCAACCAGGGTGTGGAGCGCGAAGACAAAGAACAACAGGGTGCCGGAGACCAGGGGATGATGTTTGGCTATGCCAGCACTGAAATGGACAACTATATGCCGATGACCCTGGAGGTTGCTCATTTGCTACTTCAGGTACTGGCGAGCATACGGCGCGAAGGCGAAGTAATGACCTATCTGCGCCCCGACAGTAAGTCGCAGGTTACTGTAGAATACAATGACAACAATGAACCGGTTCGCGTAGACACCATTGTAATCTCAACGCAGCATGATGAATTTATCCTTCCGGAAAACGACTCGCCACAAGCCAAAAAACATGCTGAAGAGGCTATGCAAAAAAGAATCACCAAAGACATCAAAGAAATTCTTATTCCAAGAGTCCTCAACTCCCATGACATCCCGGACAGAGTAAGAAAGATTTTTAAGGATAATGGCTATCGTCTATTGGTTAATCCGACAGGGAAATTTGTTATCGGCGGGCCACATGGAGACACAGGACTTACCGGCCGTAAGATCATCGTAGACACCTACGGAGGGCATGGTGCTCACGGCGGTGGCGCTTTCAGTGGCAAAGACAGCTCTAAGGTCGACCGCTCTGCGGCTTATGCTGCACGGCACATCGCTAAAAATATAGTGGCGGCCGGTGTCGCTGACGAAATCCTGGTTCAGGTAGCATACGCAATCGGAAAAGCCGATCCTGTTGGTTTTTATGTCAATACATTTAATACTGCCAAAATTAAAGATGCTGAAGGCAAAATAATGCCTGACCATGAAATTGCAGCAATCATCAAGGGAATTTTTGACCTGCGACCTTATGCCATTGTCAAACGCTTTGGCCTGACAAATCCTGTTTTTAGCCCCACAGCCGCTTATGGACATTTTGGCAGAGAGCCCTACGAAGCAGAAGTAGATATTTGCTATGACGAAAATGGACAGTATCACAACAAAGACTATTCCCGTAAGAAAAAAGTGAAGTTCTTCGCCTGGGAAGAGTTAGACTTCGTGAATAAAATCCAGGAAGCATTTGGCTTACTATGAATACATGAGTAATGCAACAAGAAGTATAAAAAAAAGCCCTGAATTCTTCAGGGCTTTTTTTTATACTTCTTTCCATTTATCGATGTTGTATAACGAATTTACGCGTCACATAAATTTGATCATTCAAAATATAGGAATAAAAATAAATACCTTCATTCAAATCATAAGTATCAAAGCGAACCTCTCCATTATCATGAGATAATCTGGCTTCTTTTACAACAGCTCCGATCATATTACGGATAACGATTTTGGCTTTGGTTATATCAGCAGGTAATTCATAGGTAAAAAAGACTTTTTCATTGGCTGGATTAGGATAGGCATCCGACAGATCGGGTTCTTTCTTAGCTCCCGGTTGAACACCTACAGGAGTAGCCATATAATTTACAACCACTGCTACTGTGTCCGTAGTATCCGACTCCGGATAAAAAACATACATGATTTGTGATTCGCCCAGATTTCCTCTTGCCTGATATTCGCCGTCAAAACCATCAGTGGTGGCGTTGGCCGATATTGTCAATGGAGTTGGAGAAACATATGTAAGCGGTGTGTAACACATCCCCCAGCAGAAATAATTTTGGGATCCTGAAACCAAATCTAATTCTACTTTTTTTACCAACACATCCAGGTCTGAATTTGTGTTATTGGTGACATCAATATGGGCATACATGGTAGTATTGGAGGTAGAATCCCCAAAAACAATTACCTGATCGCCATTACTAATAGGGTTCCCGTCTTTTGACAATGAAAGGCTTTGCGCCATAACTAAAGAGACAGAAAAGAAAAGTATTGTTATAGAAAGTAGTGCTTTTTGCATAGTTGTTATTTTTTGTTTTGTATAAAAATACAAATATCATGCTAGAATTGCAAATTTTGGGCAAAGATATAAATATTTCATATGTTAAGACAACTGAACACTAAAGAAGGTTCGGGATTTAACATTTTTTTTATTTCAGACTGCCGATTACAATAAAATACGCTCAAAAAATTATTGAGTCCGGTCTAATAGCAGTACATATATCACAACCGCTAACAATCAAGTGTAAGCTTTTCGACTGAAAGCATTATTGATCAACAACAACTTTCCTGCTAATAGCATTTTGGTCACTGATAAAGCAAAAGATATAAGTTCCGTTATTGAGATCAGCAACATTGATTTGAGTTTTTCGAGCAGTAAGCGATACTTTTCTGACAAGCTCGCCGAGCATGTTATAAACCCGAACACTTGTATTTTTATAATCCTCCACATCAATAGTTACCCGGTCAGAAGCAGGATTGGGGTATGTTGCTATTTCTGCATTGGTGTGAGTACTTTCAACACCAACCTGCCAATCGAAGAAGGCCCCGGCGTCAAGTCCCCAGTCCGTATATATAAACATCGCCTCATTAAAAGGGCTGGATGCAGGATAGAGTCCATAACGGCCTTCGGATAATATAAGATAAGTTCCGTTGTAAGACCCTGTGTTATTATAAGGATCCAGGAATACATCCGGGTTCGATGAAGGATCCGAGGTGGCATAAAATCCAAGGCGGATGGAGTTCATTAAAGCACTTGGTGGATCCGTATCATAATCAAAAATTGTATCACCAAAATTATAGGAATACCCTGGCACAAAGGATATATTAAACGCGACTATTTCGCCTGGATTAACCGGAATTCCACCAGAGACATATTGATTAACCGGAATTGTAATATATTTACCAGCACCAACAGTAACGTCCTGTGGAGTCAAGACATATTTGATTGTATATTTATCAGGATCCGTAAGTTTGGCATGCCAGCCCTTTTCCGTAGCACTACCAGCCATTTGGGGTGGACTAAAAACTGCATTAATAGATGCATCGTAAATACTGTCAAAAGCAGGTCCTGTTGTTGCAGTATCAACAATTACTTCGAATACCAGGGTGTCATTAAAATTCCCATCAACATTGTAATACCACCCTAAAACAAATAAGGAGTCCAGGCTTATATTGATAACACTTCCGTTATCAGGAATAAACTGCCCCCCATTTTGCCCGTACCAGTCTGCATAAGGATCAACAATAACACCCATCGAATGTAACCAATTCCAATGCAACCCATTATAATTATTATACTGCACAGTTGAATCCGGCCAGATAACATTAGCAAAATGATCTACTGCACCATCCATGATGCCGAAATAATAATCCTCCAATAAATCCCAGGTTGGGATAAACCATTGTTGAGCTTTGGCACTGGCATTTATCATTTTTTTATGATCCTGGACTTGCTGACTCGCTGTTATCCTGTCCGCTGGATCAACAGACTGGGCACAAATGCCTGTTGTGAAAAATAAAAACAGAATGTAAAAGTAAAATTTCTTCATAGGTTTATATTTATTTTTGGTTTTAATGCTCAGATGTTTACCTCCCTGTTTTTACGGAGGGCCTCACCAACTAAAATTTGCCCCAATTTAATTATTTAGTTACGAATAATAAGCATCCGTGAGTGTGTTCCGCCTTAAGCGAATCATGGCTTGGCTCATAGAGTAATAGTTTTGACTCCAATTAAATCAAGCAGTACGCTCAACAAAAAATTCGCTCGCTCCATCAACATTCTAAAATGCCCGTTGAATAACATTTGTCTCGTCTACTTTCTGTTAACATATTCAAATATACAGCTTTTTTTACAAACTCCTAATATTTAAAACATTTTTTTGATTTTCAGTGCTGAGGCCGGTATAAAAAGCCTTCAAACTGCTGATTTTTATCGTTTTTACCCCTAAGCCCTAAAGGGAGACCGCTAAAAATCAGCAGTTTGAAAAAGTCCCTTTCAGGGGATTTAGGGGTCTTAAGGCTTTTTAGACTGCACTCAGTGCTTGTTGTTAGAAAATCACCACAATATTGATATAAAAAAGGCCATCCTAAAAAAGGACAGCCTTTGGTATAGAAAAATTATAAAGACTCTATTTCACGATAGAAATACGTTCAACGGAAACTTTATTACCTGTAATAATTTGAAGGTTATAAATTCCGGCAGCAAGATTATTGGTATTTAACTTCATTTGATGCTGGCCAGCAGTCATGTGTCCCTCAAGATTACTTAAGACAATCTGTCCCATTTGGTTAATCAGACGAACCTCAACATTAACATCGTTGGTGAGGCTAAGGTCGACATTCACAAAATGATCAGCAGGATTTGGATAAACTGTGATCTTGTCAACATTGGTATTTTCATTGAGGGAAGAAGTATTATCATCAAAGATAACCAGGTTATCAATTAAAAGGTTATTCCCGTAATCGGAAATTCCTTTAACAGAAACCAGCACTTCACTTTGCCCATCCATAGCGCTCAGATCGATGGTATCAGAATCCCAATCAGCTTCGGCAGGGACAAAAAGATCTGTGCTGGCAGGGGCGGTAGCCAGGCTGCTTCCTGCTTTTTCATACACGGTTGTCCAGGTGTTACCACAATCTGAAGATGCTTCTATTTTGAGCTTATCGTTTTCACTGGCATACTGAGCATAGGCGTAATCAAAGCGAATCTTAGTATTCGAGTTGTTAGAGAAATCTAACTTCTCCCATACCAGTTGTTCTTCTGTACCCGATTGAAGATTAAAGAAATAAAAGAAATAAGCACTTTGGGATTTCTCATATGCTCCAATTGGCCAATCTACACCATTAATAGCGGTATTGTCCAAAACAAAAGCACCACCTTCACCCATATACAGGGAGTTATCTATTTGCGAATCCATTGCAGAATAATTCTCAAAATCTTCCCATAATGAACTGGCAAAAGCATTAGCAGGTAAAATGTAGATCGGAGGCATTACATCAGTATTATCGCCGATGGACATTTCTAACAGATGAGCGGTGCTATCCACGTTGGCATTGACAGTAAGGACATTTTCACCTTCGGGCAAGGATACACTCTGAAAGCTAATCACCGTAGAGTCACCTACGGGCAGTGCAGAAGTGACCTCCTGATAAGTAAAGCCATTACCATTAAGGTCATAACCAACACGGAAAGTATCTACGGGATTGGTTCCATTATTAATCACTTTAACCTCAGGAACTATGGAGTTATCACACCATCCGGGCATAGTAGAAGCTGGTTTTACAGTAAGATCAGCAATATCGACTCCCGGAGGAGTAACATAATTCATGGCAGCTTTATCGCCGGTAATAATTTCCTGTTGTCCTTCAGCAATAAATCCAATCACCTCCAGGTCGCTCATTTCAACAGCAACACCGTTGATATCAGCAGGAATTGTCCAGGTATACTGACGTTGGATCAGCGTCCCATAGGCTGTTGTATCAATCACCTCACCCCATTGTCCGGTAATCAGATGACGCAGCATATGCATGTGATTATAATCGCCATTGGGAAGCATTTGAGAAGGGTTGTAGGATGCGCCTCCAGACTGAGGACCAGCGACATTGTTCTGATTTACCGCCACATTAAGATTCACAGAAGAAGGTGCAGTATTGCCCGTAAAATAGAGCTCAACATCGACGGTCATCTCTCTGGTTTGCAAATCAATTTCAGCATCCAGGGCAACATTAGCATAGGAAGCTTCAGTTAAAATTTGATCGGCAGCTGTATTCCAGTCGCCGCGGCTCATGGCAGTACCTCCGCCCTGAGACATGCCCGAAAACTGATGACGATTAACCGTACCGGCTGGGTAACCCGCAACACCGGCCTGCCCATCAATAGCTGAACCAAAACTGGTTCTATAGTCGGGCTGCCCACCACTTGGTGTGGCATATCCACCAACATGAATGTTGATAACATACATGTCACCAGGATTAAGCGCCTGTATTTCATTGGCTACACGATGACCATCCGGGCAATACGGACAATTGATTCCGGTAAATTCTTCAAGAATTACATTCTTGTTTTGTGCTGTTGTATCTACTGGCAACTGAGCATATACACTGAGTGTAAACACAACGGCTAATAACGATAATAATGTTTTTTTCATAATGCTTGTTTTGATTTTTGATTGGCCTTCAATTAATTTTGGCTGTAAATATATAACTTTTTGACTGTATCGACATAACAAACATGCAATTCAAATTTATTTTACATAATTTTGCCCCCGGTCTTTCTTATGTATTATTATTATTTACAGACATATATATATTATTCTTATAATTTTTGGTTAAAAAAATGGCATAATAATCGTATTTTATTCAAAGCAAAGACATTCTTTATATTTTTGTTCATTAAAACATTCAAAGAAATCATTTAATCAACCTGGTGAAAACAAAACTTAAATCTTATGAAATATCTTCTTATTACGGCAATTTCTGTTTTAATCAGCCTGTCGGGCTATAGTCAAACCAAAAAACTACCATCGGTAGACGTAAAAACCGCTCAGGGTGAAACCATCGATATTTCCCAGATTGATAATGAAGGAAATCCTATCATTATCAGCTTATGGGCTACCTGGTGCAAACCATGTATTAATGAGCTGAATACTATCTCAGAGGTATATCCCGACTGGCAGGAAGAAACCGGAGTTAAGCTGGTTGCCATTTCTGTTGATGACAGCAGGAGTAATCACAAAGTCATGCCAATGGTTAACTCCAACTATTGGGATTATGACATATACATGGACCCAAATCAGAATTTAAAACGGGCATTAAATGTCAATATGATTCCTCAAACATTTTTGTTAAACGGTGACAAGGAAATTGTTTGGCAGCACACTTCATTTTCTGAAGGGAGCGAATTAGAGCTTATTGAGTTGGTAAGGAAGGTAAAAGCAGGAGAAGATATCAGCAACGAAGAATAAGACACAACTATGAGAGCAGTATGTAGATTCCTCCTGGCAATTGTTCTGGCATTTGTTTTTTCATTTTCTACTCTTGGGCAAAACCTGACAGGTTCGGGCAGTTTAAGTGGTGACATGGAAATTGATTTCCAGCATTATACTCCGGATGCGAAAATTGGTGCAGATACCGTCGATGAAAATATCGGCTTTCAAAGCTTTGCCAATTTAATTTATCGAAACAAAAATCTTGAAGCCGGATTACGTTATGAAATATTTATGCCCCCATTGCAAGGCATTGATGCGGACTATCAGGGACAGGGGATAGCCCATCGTTATCTAACCTACCGGCATGATCTGATTGAAATCACGGCTGGTCATTTTTATGAACAATTTGGTAATGGACTAACACTCCGGTCATACCGGGAATGGGGTTTAGGCTACGATAATGCCATAGATGGTTTTTTAGTAAAGCTAAAGCCCGGAGCAGGAATTACGATCAAAGGCCTTGTAGGCAGGCAACGTGATTTCTGGGGCCACAGCCCTGGCACCATTCGCGGTTTTGATGGTGAAATCTATACCAACCAGCTTCTTCCTTTTCTGGAAAATAAAAAAACAAAAATTATCCTGGGCGGTTCTTTTGTAAGCCGTTATCAGGAAGACAAAAGCATCATCTACAAAATCCCGGAAAATGTAGGTGTTTATGCCGGGCGTACAGAAATCATCCATGGTGGATTTCGTTTTCAGGGAGAATATGCCAGAAAGATCAATGACCCTTCATCCGTAAACAATTTTATTTATAAGCCTGGTGAAGCCCTTTTGCTGCAAGGGACTTATTCCACACGAGGGTTTGGCGCTACCATTACAGCCAAGCGCATTGACAACATGAGCTTTAAAGCCGACTACAATGCTACCGGCATTCCTTTAGAAATTAATTTTCTTCCTCCCATCAGCAAGCAACATATCTATGAACTGGCTAGCATTTACCCCTACGCTTCACAGCCAACGGGTGAAATGGGCATGCATGCCAGCGTTTTCTATATGTTCAAACGCAAGTCAACATTTGGAGGCAAGTACGGCACCCGGTTCACGCTGGATTATTCCCGTATTCACGATATTGATCGTAGCCCTCCTTCGGACACTACTTCCGTTAATGAAGCAGGCACCTATGGATACTATTCCGATTTTTTGGCTGTTAGTGACTTTGCTTTTTTTCAGGATATAAGCCTGGGCCTGGACAAGAAAATCAACAGACAATGGGACCTCCACCTGGGATATTCCAATATGATTTATGACCCCATCATCAAAGGTGACCAGGGAGAAGAAAAAGTGCATGCCAACATAGCAATTGCAGACATCAAATATTCTTTCAAACCCAGGCAGGCTATACGTATGGAACTGCAGTCGCTAACAACGAATCAAAAAGACATGCATTATGATGATTATTCTGCCGGCGACTGGGCCATGATATTACTGGAATATACCGTCAAAGATTATTACTTTGCTGTTAAAGACCTGTATAACTATCGCAATCCTGGCCCGGGGATAGGGAAATTGCACTACTTTAACATTTCTGCTGGTTTGACAAAAGGCAACAGCCGCCTGGCCGTTTCTTATGGACGCCAACGTGAAGGCATAAACTGTGTTGGTGGCGTTTGCCGTCCCGAGCCCGCTGCTAACGGTTTAAAAATAACCATTACAAGTCGTTTTTAATTCTATCATTATGATACTGAAAAAAATAAATATCGTTGTTATGCTGTTTTTGGGGGTTGCTTTCCTTTTAGGCTCTGCCTGCGACGAGATAGACCCTCCCTACAAAGAAACAGTCAACTTTGAAAGTAAGGATACTGTCCGCAATGTCTTATTGGAAGAATTTACCGGCCATTTATGCGTAAATTGTCCATCAGCAGCAAAAGAACTCCATAATCTTAAAGATATTTATGGAGACAATTTAGTGTTGGTATCCATACATGCCGGCTTTTTTGCTCAAACACAAGCTGCCCCCTATGACTATGACTTTACCACTGTAGCAGGAGAAGCCATCAACAGCCAATTTAACGTGCAAAGCAATCCGTTGGGGATTGTCAGTAGAGTTAACAGTGGGGGGACCTATAAACGCGATGTTTCGGAATGGAGCTTTTATGTCGACTCGTTAGTCAATGCCACTCCGCTCGCATTAATGGATATTTCTACCAACTACGATCCAGGGACACGAGAAGTGTCGATAGATATTTCTGCAACAGCCCTGGAAACGCTAGAAGGTGATTACAACCTTTCGGTCATAATCACCGAAGACAGTATTGTCAAACCACAAAAAAACAATAACAGCCAGGTGGGCCCTACCCCCGACATATTGGATTATGTGCATATGCATGTGCTTCGAGGAGCTGTGAATGGAGATTGGGGCGACAACTATTTTAGCGGACCCGTTCAGCCTGAAGACCCTCTTCCAGCTAAACAATATACCTACCAACTGCATCAGGAATGGGAAGCCGCGCAATGCCACGTTATTGCTTATATTTATCGAACGGATAATAACGACGGGACGGAATATGAAGTCATTCAGGTGTTAAAAAATAAAGTCATCGAATAGACAGACATTCAAACGTAACGATCCACTTTTAGCCAGGCTTTATCAGCCTGGTTTTTTATTTTTTTTCTTTTAAAATTTGATTATTACGTAAATATTTTATACTTTTATGTTTTAATTAACACTAAACCTTCGTTATGATGATGAACCGAGCCATGACAAAAACTTTAACACACACACGCATGATTAAATGCGAGAAGGAGAGCTGCCAGAAGGCTATGTCATTGTGCGGTGGGATTTCCGCCTTAGGCGGAGATTCAGGGGTGCGCGCAGAGCGAATTGGCGATGATGCGTTGATGCGATGATGCGATAGGGCGAACGAAGAGACGTAAGAGAACGAAGTGACTTAAGAGAATGAGAGAGAGTGAGAGAGAGACTGAGAGAAAAAGCGAACACCAAGCAAGGAACCCCGTTAAATCTACTCCTATCGTCGCATTTAACGGGGCAAGCAAGAAACAAAGAACAAGGAACAAAGAACATTGAACA
>JBNJHE010000017.1:0-34440 GCA_051748205.1 Bacteroidota bacterium
GCGACTGATGATTGAAAGTTGAGTTGTTTTGTCATGACTTGCCGTCCCTGCATGTCAATAATTTTTAGCTGTGGGTTATCCAGTTTTCCTTTCCCATCCTTTCTTATCCTTATTTTATCGGTGGCCGGATTTGGATAGAGGGTAAAGGAATAGGCAGACTCAGGAGTCTCCTTATTTTTTATGCTTGTTACCTGTCCGTTGGCGTTTACTTTCAGGACTAAAAGATCAAATTCCTGAGCCGTTGGGTTTGTATTCCAGTCAAATATTCCGGCAGTTACCAGGCAGCCACCATCAGAAGTACGCAGTACGTTGAAGGTGTAATAATAGGTGTCCCCGCCATAGTATTTCACCCAGTGCACCTTCTCATCTTCCAGGTCAATATTGGAAATCATAATCCAGGTATTGTGGGAGCCAAACACTTTTGTATTTGAATTATTATACGTCCCTACAAAGAACATGCTGTCTGGGTGATACTTGTCCATGCACTCATAGCCGGCCATCAGCGAAGTGTCGTAGTTGAAGAACTTCATGGTGTCCATTACCGAGCCATCAAAAAACCGCCTGTAAAGCGTGATTCCCTGAATGGTATCATATTGGTAAGGGAGTTGAAGATTTGTCCAGATTTCCGGGCTTATAAAACTGGAATCGTCATAGTGATAAAAGGAAACTCCCGTTGGGATCGTTTGCGAGAAATTCGGTAACTGAATAGTGTCAGTAATGCTTAAACTATCTTTTGCAATTCTGAAAATTGAAAGATGAGTGACCGGGGAGATATAGATAAAGTCTTCAAATTCTACGGCTTTAGCTATCTCGGGTACGTAATTGATTTCATGCAAATTCCTGAATTGTGTAACATTAAAATTATTGTTTAATTCCGCCAGGCTTAACCGGGTATAATATGATGAATCAGTAACTATACCAAGCAAAATATAGGAGTTACCCGGATAATTTTCCATTATTTTGTATATACTATTGACATCCTTATCCGGAATAAAGCTTGATGTTTTGCTCAATACGTTGAACTGTTCGTCCATGCGGATGCTAAAGAGATATTTATAGGGCTTGTTTTTGTTTTTACACAAACCAATTATCTCAAGACAAGTATCCCGGTCGAAAATTCTTAAATCCAGTATGTTATGGTTTGCGTCAAAAGTATCCGCATGGTAAATGGTATATGAAGTACCGGAAGTGTCAATTCTGACAATCTTTTTTTCGACGGAACCTCTGCTTTTGCTAAAATTTCCTGTGCTATAAAATGGGACTGATTGCTTTGCCTTAGTATATGTATTTGGATTTCCGGAATAAACGGGCACAAAATAATAGCCCCTGAACTCCACGGCCGGATCAGGGTTGATGGTTGTTGTGGGGTCTGTAACTCTTAAGGCGAAGTCCTGTGCCTGTAGTTGCAATGAAAAGAGGATTAAGATAAATACTCTAAAAATATTTTTCATAGTATGATTTTGTTATCAAATATATAATTAAATCAACACAAATACAAGCAATCGGATAATTTTTGGAATAAATTGTAGTACTCAACGTCAACAGCAACAATAAATGATGGATGGAGTAGTGAATTGCAACAGATTTTTCAACTATGTGTTCAATGAACAAATTCGTATCTTCGTGCTAAAATAATATCTATGGCTAAGGTTAAGAAAGCATTCTTTTGTCAGAGTTGCGGGGCGCAGTCAGCCAAATGGATAGGCAAGTGTCCGTCCTGCGGTGAGTGGAATACCTACGTTGAAGAAATCATTCAGAAGGAAGAAAAGGGTAGTGGGCGAGCGAGAAAGCCGGAGCATCGTGCGCATCCGAAAAAGGTGAAGGATATTACTTACTCCAATGAACAACGGATGATATCGGCCAGCAAGGAGTTGAACCGTGTGCTGGGTGGTGGAATTGTCCCGGGCTCAGTAGTGTTGGTAGGCGGAGAGCCCGGCATAGGAAAGTCCACACTTATGCTGCAGGTAGCCCTGAGAATGAAGGGCACAAAAGTGCTTTACGTCTCCGGAGAGGAAAGTGAACAGCAGATAAAAATGCGTGCAGACCGTATTGGAGCCAATAATGAAGAGACCTTTATTCTGACATCCACCCAAACCGATGAGATTTTTACTTTTATTGATGAAGTGAATCCGGATTTGTTGGTGATTGACTCTATTCAAACACTCACCACTTCACATTTGGATTCGTCTGCCGGCAGCATTTCGCAGATACGTGAATCGGCTGCTGAGCTGCACAAATATGCCAAGAGCAGCCAGGTGCCTGTGTTTTTGATAGGTCATATCACCAAAGGAGGCCAGCTTGCCGGGCCAAAAGTATTGGAACACATGGTGGACACAGTCGTTCAGTTTGAAGGCGACCGTAATTATGGCTACCGCATTATCCGCTCGGTGAAAAACCGTTTCGGATCAACCTCCGAGCTTGGTATTTATGAAATGCAGGGTAGTGGCTTGCGCGAGGTCGATAATCCTTCGGAAATATTGCTTTCTCAGCGTGATGAAAACATGAGTGGTATAGCCATTGCTGCTACCATGGAAGGCTTACGTCCAATGCTAATCGAGATACAGGCGCTGGTAAGCAATGCGGCCTATGGCACGCCGCAGCGTTCCAGCACAGGTTTTGACCTGCGACGAATGAACATGCTGCTGGCGGTGCTGGAAAAAAGAAGCGGCTTCCGGCTTGCTACCAAAGATGTGTTTTTAAACATTGCCGGTGGTATCAAAGTGGATGATCCGGCACTGGATATGGCTGTGATTGCAGCAGTGCTTTCCAGCAGTGAGGATATTTCTGTAAACCAAAAAGATTGCTTTGCAGGAGAAGTAGGGCTATCCGGTGAGATAAGAGCTGTGAACCGTATTGATCAGCGGATATCTGAAGCTGAAAAACTGGGCTTTGAACGAATGTTTATATCTACTTACAATAAAAAAGGACTTGACATAAGCGGATTTAAAATTGAAATTATAGCCGTTTCACGTGTGGAAGATTTATTCAGAAACTTATTTGGTTAAATGATGCAGATAGATCAGGTAGGTGTTGATGTGTTTTTCCTATACAGTTTTGTCATAAAGAGAAAACAAAAAAGCAAGGCATAAAAAAACCGGCTTGTGCCGGTATTATTTTGCTGCCCGACCAGGGCTCGAACCTGGACTCTTCTGAACCAGAATCAGACGTGTTGCCAATTACACCATCGGGCAAAAGGATTTACAAAATAAAGCATTATTTAAGATTTCTGCAACAGAAAAATGAAAAACTTTATCTGTTATTGCGTGTTTCTCTTATGATTTTGTTTCGGGGGTTGTTTAATTTTGTTGCAATCGAATGTGTTATGAAGCGATATATATTACTGTTTTTTATTTTAATCCCTTTTTTGACAAATGCTCAGCAATATGCTGTTGGCTTTAGTCAACAAACCTGGGTGGATACGAGCCGAAGCCGTTCTGTAGATGTGAAGCTTTATTATCCGGCACTTATAGCAGGTGAAGATGCGACTATAGCTCCTGATTCTTTTCCCTTGATCATTTTTGCCCATGGTATGATGATAAATGTAGATGCTTACCAGAATCTTACGGATGAATTAGTGCCACGAGGATATATTATGGCTTTCCCACAAACAGAAGGCGGGGTGCTGCCAAACCATCAGGCTTTTGGGCAGGATATCCTTTTTCTTCACCACCACCTCAGACAGAAAAATCATGATTCATCATCTTTTTTGTTTCACTCACTCACCCGCAAAACTGCCCTGATCGGACATTCTATGGGTGGAGGTTCTTCTTTTTTGGCAGCACGTCAGGATAGTTTATTAACCACATTGGTAACCTTTGCAGCTGCAGAAACATCGCCTTCAGCGATTGCTGCAGCCGGTGATATCTCCATCCCCTCCCTGGTCTTTGCCGGTGAAGACGACTGTATTACCAGACCTGTTATTCATCAGATCCCTTTGTATGACAGCCTGAAGAGTACTCATAAAACGTATGTGGAAATTGAAAATGGAACTCACTGTTATTTTGCCGGCTATAACTTTTATTGTGCTGCTGCTGAAATTACCTGCAATTCCTCTCCTGATATTAGCAGAGATATGCAATATGAAATTGTGTCTAAGTTGCTATTCCCATGGTTGGATGCTTTTCTAAAGCAAAATCATAAGGCCGAAATAAATTTCTATGATACACTAACTGCTTCATCACGTCTGAATTATCAACACCAGGGGCCTTATACCGGTTACAAAGAAGATTCCGGACTGCAGCAAATTCACATTTTCCCCAATCCCGCCACTGATCAGCTAACTATTGATGCAAAACAGAAGCCTTTGTGGATAGATCTTTTTGATGCTGCCGGAAACCTTCTTATGCAAAAAAAACATACAGATTTCCTTGATATTCAAATACTGGACCCTGGCATGTATTTTCTGAAAATATTTTATGAGAATGCCTTTATCTTTAGAACATTCATTAAAATTTAGTTGGTGGGGCTATTGGATGTATTGTCCTATCTGCTTCTATACTTATGTGTTTATAACAAGCACTATCCGGACAGTTTTTGACGCGTGCAACTGCTAGTAGTAAAAAAACCTTCTGAGTGTTAAAATGCTACAAATTAGGGCTATAGTGAGTTGCTTTTTCCCATTGATTTTATTTAATTTTGATTTAGTTTTTGATCAGTGAGGAGAATTTTGCCTCCTCTTGCTACGAAAATACCCTAAAAATCTATTATTATGAACCGGAAATGCTACCTTATTTTTGTGTTGGTCTTAATCCCCTTTTTGTTATTATTCTCTGGCCTTCAGGGTAATAATATTAGTGTAAATTATGATTATCTGACTGGCCAGAATACAACAGATGGCTATACCTATATCCAATTTGATATTTGTTGGGAGAATTCCTGGCGCAGGGATCATTCAAGTCAAAACTATTATGATGCTCCTTATAATTGGGATGCTGCCTGGGTTTTTGTCAAATACCGGGTAAATAATGCCGGTTCAAATCCAGAGCCCTGGAAACATGCTTCTTTGAGTGCAACCCAGAGTGAGCATAATTATCCTGCCGATGCCTTGGTTAAACCTGCCTCAGACCATACCGGTGTGTTTATTTATAGCAATAACAACCAGGTGGGTGATGTGAACTATGATGATATTCAATTGCGTTGGGAGTATGCTGACGATGGAGTCAGTGATAATGACGAGGTCGAAATTAAAGTCTTTGCCATCGAAATGGTCTATATCCCGGAAGGGAGTTTTTATGTGGGAAATGATGGTAATGAGGTTGATAAATTTACCAAAACTGATATAACTTCTGCCTCTATGGCTCCTGATAGTTATAGCATTGGAAGTTCATTTCCGAATGGTTATAATGCACTGTATATGATGAAATATGAAGTGACTCAGGAGCAGTATGCTGATTTTTTGAATACGATTGATCCTAACAATGCTGGAAATTGTTTTGATGCTAATATCAGTCAAGCCCGTTATTCAATTACAAAAAGCAATGGTGTATACTCCACATTGAATGCTACTGTTGCTTGTAATTTTATCTCTGGTCCAGATGCTCAGGCTTATGCAGCTTTTGCCGGTTTGCGTCCGATGACAGAGATGGAGTATGAGAAGGCAGCTCGTGGCAATCAGGATCCTATAGAAGATGAAGGTGCCTGGGGTATTTCCTTATCATCAAATTCTCAGGTGGAAGCAAGCGGTGGCGATGATGTCTTCGACATTGTCCAAAATGGCAAATCATACCGCGTGCATAAGTATACCACAGTAGGGACTTCTGATTTTGTGGTGACTTCAGGTGGCGGAGTGGAGTACCTGATAGTAGCCGGAGGTGGTGGCGGTGGTAGTTATGGCGGAGGTGGCGCCGGTGGGCTCTTGACAAATAGTGGAAATGCTTTATTATCTTTATCTGATGGATCTTATGAAATTGTTGTTGGTGATGGAGGAAGCGGAACCTTAGAAAATCAAGCTGGGAGTAATGGTTCTAATAGTAAATTTTCTGCGGTGAGTGATGAAGCCATTGGTGGAGGTGGCGGCGCAAGTGGAAACACAGGGGAAAATGCTTCAAGTGGAGGTTCTGGAGGGGGCGGAGGTGCATCCAGTACGGACGATAATCACTCAGGTGCTGGTGGAACGATTAATCAGGGGAATCCTGGCGGAGACGGTACATCTGCATCGATAGCTAATAATGGCACTGCATATCTTGGAGGAGGTGGTGGTGGAGCTGGAAGCCCCGGAGGGGATTACAATACTGCAAATCTATCAGCCGGCGATGGTGGCGACGGCCTTTGGAATGATATTACGGGAGTATCAGTCTGCTATGCTGGCGGAGGAGGTGGTGGTTCTTACACTCATACCCCTGGTGATGGTGGTTCTGGCGGTGGTGGCGACGGCGGTGATGACCTTTCCGGCCGTGAAGTGAATGGTGCTGCCAATACTGGTGGAGGCGGCGGTGCATCGCGCAATGGTTCAGGTAGTTCAAGCAATCTAACATCTGGAGACGGTGGCTCCGGTGTCGTTATTATTCGCTATCAAATTCCAGGGATTACTACGAAATCCTATGGAATAGCAAATGCTGGTAATAACAATGAAAGCATCAATTCGAATTATGCAAATAGTTTGGGCAATGCGTTCCATTCAAGCAATTCAACTAATTTAAGCGGTCCTGCGCGCGTTGGCATTTTTGCCACTAACAACAGTAACCGCAAACAGTCCGGCGCTTCTTATTATGGCGTAATGGAGTTGAGCGGCAATCTCTGGGAGCAAGCTATTCCTGTTAATCAAACATACGACGGATCTCATGGAGATGGCACCCTTTCTACTCCAACAAACTGGACTACTATGGGGAAGCGTGGGGGTGCCTGGAATACCCCCATAGAAAGACTACGTGTCTCTGACCGGGATCAGGCCACAACACCTTCAGGCAGAAATGCTGCGACAGGCTTTCGGGCGGTTAGAACAGCGCCTTGATATAAGTAAATCGCTAAGCTGAAAATTAAATTTTGACCATAAAAAAATATGCAGATGAACCGAACTATGACAAAGATATTGATATACAGACGGATGATTCTAATGAAATTATTTATCCTCAGTCTTTTTCTGCCATTTGTTGGTATGGCACAATACACCGGTGGTGTCGCCGACGGCAGCACAGTTGCTGAATCTACAAGTCCAACTCCTTTACCGGTAGAGTTACTGGCCTTTCATGTTCAGTGTAACCAGAATGTGATTACTATAAGCTGGCAGACTGCTTCCGAGGTGAATAACTACTTTTTTACAGTCTTGCGAAGTGCTGATGGAGAGCAATGGAAGAAAGTTGAAAACATTCAGGGTGCCGGAAACAGCAATGAGGTGCTGAGCTATGAAGCTACAGACAAGCCACCCTCAGATCAGGAAATCATCTATTATCAGCTCAGACAAACTGATTTTAACGGAGCAGAAAATCTCTCGGGGATACAGGTGGTGCGTAATTGTATGTCAGAACAAAGAAGAAAACCTCAGCTTACTGTATTTCCAGTGCCCTCTTCCGGGCTGGTGAATTTTTCAATAGCTGATAGCCTTCATCGTACCAAAATTAAAGCAATGATTATCCTGGATGCTTATGGTAACAGGGTGTATCGTAGTAATGAATTTAAGAAACAGATAAATTTTAGCGGTCTTCCATCCGGTTTATACTATGTGAAGTTATTATCCTTGGGGGGGGTAAGCATTGGCAGTGATTTTATTCTCACTGATTAATTCATGCCATGTTTTTTATAATAATTCGCTGGTATAAGATTGTTTGAAAGTCGTTATTAATGTAAAGGCTGCTCTGATGAGCAGCCTTTTTAATAGAGCTATTTTTTATTAAGGATAAGAATTTTTGTACCTGAGGAGAGAAATATTTGGTATAACCGCTACGAAAAGGGCTGGTTATTTTGGATGTCATCCTGAAGGATCTTTTCAATCTTTTGGCGGAATTCTTTATTTCTCAGTAATTCTTCACGGATTGTTTCCGTTGATAAGCAGGATTCCCTTGAGCAATAACTAAAAAACATACTCCATTCAAAGTTGATCAGTTGGTTCATTGAGACATTTAATATTTTTGCAATTTGATGTATGCGTGAGATTGTGATGTCCACCTCTCCACGTTCTATTTTGCTATATCCACTGACGGAAATATTTAGTCTGGCGGCCATTTCCTTTCTTGTAATGTTTTCCAGTTCTCTGAATAATCGAATGTTTTCTGCGATGGATTTAATAATCATCGTTGAATGGGATTTTCACGGCGTTACCGGCAAAAAATGCGGTTAATTAGATTAAACTTAAACAAAAATTATCAGGTTTGGGTGACATTTTTTATGTGTTACCCCTTTAACCAACATAAAGATACAAAAAGAAATTAAAGAAACCTACGAATGAGAAAATTTTTTTCGGAATTGTTAAAAACAGTTTCGGAAGAAGTGAGAATCATTTATTACTTTTACGGCCCGATAAAAAAGCGAACACCATGCAACGAACACACCGCTGCGGCGACTTACGTTTAAAAGATGCCGGGGAGCAGGTAACTCTGGCCGGCTGGATTAAAAAATCCCGTGATCTGGGAGGAATGACATTTATTGACCTGAGGGATCGATATGGGATAACTCAGCTGGTCTTTGATATGGAGCAGGAAGAAGCACTTTGT
Source organism: Bacteroidota bacterium (assembly GCA_051748205.1). Lineage (GTDB taxonomy): Bacteria > Bacteroidota > Bacteroidia > Bacteroidales > PWNQ01 > PWNQ01. The sequence continues at coordinate 8,646 of JBNJHE010000017.1, forward strand.
CAACAAGCGCGGACACTGGGGCGGGAATATGTTATACAGGTTTCCGGTGTGGTGAGAGAGCGCTCCAATAAAAACCCGAATATCCCTACCGGGGATATTGAAGTTGCTGTTCAACAATTAAAGGTGTTTAATGCTTCTCAAACACCACCGTTCACATTAGACGATAATACCGACGGAGGGGAGGAGCTGAGGATGAAATATCGCTATCTGGATTTGCGCCGACAGCTTAATCAACGGAATATTGCCATGCGGCATCAGTTAGCTCTTGAGGTTCGAAAATTTCTCAGCCACGAAGATTTTCTGGAAATCGAAACACCCTACCTGATTAAGTCAACGCCGGAAGGAGCACGCGATTTTGTTGTCCCTTCCCGTTTGCATGAAGGTCAGTTTTATGCGTTACCTCAATCACCTCAAACTTTTAAACAGCTGTTGATGATTTCGGGTTTTGATCGGTATTTTCAGGTGGTGCGCTGTTTTCGTGATGAGGACTTCCGGGCTGATCGCCAACCTGAGTTTACTCAGATTGATTGCGAAATGTCCTTTGTCGATCGCGAGGATATTTTCGACCTCTTTAATAGCTTAATTCGGCATGTATTCAGGATAGTGAAAAATACCGATTTGCCAAAAATACCCCGGATGACCTGGGATGAAGCAATGCAAAAGTATGGGTCCGATAAGCCCGATATTCGCTTTGGAATGGAATTTGTCGAATTGAATGAGGTGGCTCAAAATAAAGGCTTTAAGGTTTTTGATGCCGTAGAGCTGGTGGTAGGTATTAATGCTAAAGGCTGTGGCGGATACAGCCGGAAACAGCTGGACCAATTAACCGATTTTGTCAAACGACCACAGGTTGGGGCCAAAGGGTTGGTGTATGTTAAATGCCTTGAAGATGGGAGCTTTAAATCATCTGTCGATAAATTTTTTACCCAAAAAGACCTGGCACTGTGGGCTGAAAAGTTTGATGCCGAGCCGGGCGATCTGCTGCTGGTTTTGGCTGGTGATACTATGGAAGTGCGTAAACAGCTGAATGAATTGCGCCTTCATATGGGGAATGAACTCGGATTGCGGGACCGGCAAACCTTTGCTCCACTCTGGGTTATTGATTTTCCCCTTCTGGAGTGGAATGAAGAAAATAAGAGGTATCAGGCTATGCATCATCCTTTTACAGCTCCGCTGGAAAAGGATAAAGATCTGCTTGAAACAGCTCCTGAAAAAGCCCGGGCCAATGCCTATGACTTTGTTATTAATGGTGTAGAAGTTGGAGGTGGCTCTATTCGTATTCATGATCAAAAAACTCAACAGGCTATGTTTCGTGCATTGGGCTTTTCTGATGAGGAAGCTCTCAAACAATTTGGCTTCCTGCTTAAGGCCTTTGATTACGGCGCCCCACCTCATGGCGGAATTGCCTTTGGCTTTGACAGACTCGCTGCTTTGTTTGGCGGAACAGACTCAATACGCGATTATATTGCCTTTCCGAAAAATAATGCAGGCAGGGATATTATGATCGATTCGCCTGCCACAATTTCAGAAAAGCAGCTTGAAGAACTGGCACTTAAAATTCGTAAAGATATGTCGTTATGAAGATGAATGAATCAGTCGAAATGTTTTTCTTCAAAATTGTCTAATGACTTATTAAACTGTTTTACCGTATTATCCAGATTGTTGTTTAGCTGCCGGATGGTGCTGAGGTATGCCTGATGTTTCTCGTTGGTATATGCGGTGTCTTTCAATGATATTAATTGTAGCAGAACAGAGTATTCCTGGTTTACAATCTTTCCATAGGAATCTATAAAATCGGCAGAAGCATTTAGGAGCAGTGGATAAGCTTTGAGCTTATTATTTTGACGGATTGATTTTTCTGATGCTGCCACTTGTGTTTTTAACTCTTCATAAACCAAATACATGGAGTCGATTTCTCGTTGTAATTGTTGGTTGGATGTATCCATATACATGCTGTTGTTCTCATCCATTTGAATTTCCATTACTTCGGCTATTTGTTGCTGAAGCCTGGCTTCATTGTCAATGATCGTCTGATGAATTTGATAGACTTTTTCCTCCTGTCGGATTGCTTCTTTATTTTTAGAGTTGCAGCCGGGGAAAATTAATAGGATTGCTAAGAAAAGATATAATGAAGTTTTCATGGCTGATAGTTTCTGGATCAAAATTACAGAAATATTGAATATACAGCAAAAAAAAAGCTCAGGTTTAAGTGATAATCCAAAGCAGCAACTTAATATCACGCTAAACCTGAACTTAATTCATAGGTAGAAATCAGTAAGAACTTAAAATCTGGTTTGAACATGATTGTTGCTTTCCAGCGAGAAATCCTGTTCATTTAATAATATGACACAAAATATTCAAATGGTTGTCTAAAAAAAAGACAATATTCTTGTTTGAAAACAGATGAATTGGTTATCGGACTTTTACTTTGGGATGCATGACTGTAAATCAAAGTTTAAAGCGCATTCCAAGATTTACTCCAATCGACCAGGGTCGCTGATGCATTTCATAATTATCAAACATATCATTCAGGCTATAGCGCATGGAAAGGCGGCTGAAAGCACTAAATTTATTATTTAGTTTGTAAGCCATTCCGGCCCGTCCTAACCAGATATAATTGACATCACGGAAAGGCAATACTTTTCTGTCGTATTGGATGAGTTCATAGTTTGTTCCTTTGATAATTTGCCCGCTGCTACCGGTGTAAAACCCAACAGCCAGTCCTGTGGAAGCCTCCAGTTGCCAGGAATTAAACTGCCAGCTATGTCCGATTATGAGGGGGAATTCCCAGTATTGTAATTGCTGGAACGTTCTGGCAGTGTAATGATTGACAAAAGTATCCGAAAGAATAATCAGGGTAGTGTCTATCATCTGGTTGTAAGAAGTGTCGGTTTCATACTGCCAGATTCCTTCTGTACTGTCAAAATCAGTATTGATTGTATCAATGTTGTAATCTTTTATAGTGTCTATGCGCATTTGCTTGTCAGGGACAATGGTTGTTTGTGTCCAGTTATATGTGGCAGTTGAACGATAAGACTGATAAATGGCTTCAGCTTGCAGAAAGAAACGGCTGTAATCTAAGCGAAGGCCTATCCCGCCGGAAAAACTCCATGCAGGCTGTTCGCTTTCTTCCCGTAGATTGATGATTGCCGGATCTGTTTTGTCTATTTTGTCTAATAAAAAACCAGAGTAGTTATATGAGCCAAACAGCTCGGCACTAACCGAGATTGGTCGGATAGCAGACAATAGACGGCCACGGTTCTGTTTTTTTTCATTGGCGCTTAAATGAGCGGCGTCATTAATGTCTGATTGGTGGTTTTGTTTTTGTTCGAAGTTGAAGTAGTTATCTGATTCTGTCTTTTTCTGCAGTAATTCCCAGGCCAGGCGGCTTTCACTGTCGTCATAGTTATAGTTTTTTTGTCGGTTTTCATTGTTGTTGCCTGTTTGTTTGCTCGTATTATCTGGCGTGAGATTGGCGTGTTGTTTGTCTGCTGTATCTTGATTTTCAGAAGCTATATTTTGATTTTTCTCTTTGGTGTTGACAGAATTCCGTTTGCTGTTTATTGATTGGTTTGAATCTGTATCCTGTTGTTGATTTATGGAAGCTGTATTTCTTTGGTTTGTAGTGGCGATGTCTTCTTTGGCGGTTTGTTTTTGTGGATCGATGGAGGTTTGCTTATGTGCTTGCTGAGCTGTTTGTTGTGGTGTGTGTCCGGTATTTAAGCCATTTGCAAAAACGACGGTCAGTAATATAATCATTGAAGATACCGACATCCAGAACCATATCTTTTTGGTAAGATTATAAAAAAACAATCTTCTTTTAATTGTTGACCATACATTGTCAGCAGGCGTAGACTCTTCATAACCCTGCATAAGGTCACGGGCGAGCTCATCAATATGTTTTTTCTTCTCAGCCATGTTTTTCCTTTCGCTTAATGGCAGTTAACTTTTCTTTCAGCATTTTTCTGGCCTTTGCCAGTTGCGTTTTGGATGTATTGATAGAAATACCTAATTGCTCAGCTATTTCGCGATGTTTGTATTCTTCAATGATGTATAGGTTGAAAACGATACGGTAACCATCCGGTAACGATTGGATTGCATTCATAAATTGATTGCGTGTGTATCCAACTTCTACAGTGTCATCATTATAGGTATCCGGGATATCTTCGTCATATTCCACGAATTGTACCTTATTTTTACTACGCAAATAATTTAATGCAGTATTCACCATAATCCGATAGATCCATCCGGTTAAAGATCCTTTTCCATTATACTTGTCAAGGTTTTTAAACACTTTAATAAATCCTTCCTGCAATATATCTTCCGCCTCAGATTTATCTTTCACATAACGCAAACACACGCCTAACATAGCTTTCGCATGGCGATCGTAAAGCGCTTTCTGTGCTTTTGATTTTCCCTGCCTGCATCCTTTCAGAATCTTTTGTTCTGAAGGTGTTAACCCTGATTCGTTAGTATGATGCAAAATCGTTTATTTGGTTGTCTGAAATTGAATATAAATTACCACTGATTTCTCAACAAAGATAATCAATTATCGGTCTTCTATCAAGCTATTTTTTAGTTGTTATTTGACTTTTAACGATTTACAAACAGTAGGGTAGAACCGGGTATTGTTTTTTATTTTTTTCGACTTATTGTGTTGATTGTCTTTGCAAAATACTAAGCATAGTCTGAATAAGAAAAATTTACAAGCCAGTAATGGATTTATTACCTTTGCCCGGAAAAAACGGAAGCTATGCGCCATACTGAAGTAAGAGTTCGATTTGCCCCAAGCCCCACAGGCCCTTTACATATAGGGGGTGTACGTACAGCCTTGTATAATTATTTGTTTGCAAAACAGCATCGGGGTTCTGTGTTGCTTCGAATTGAAGATACAGATCAAAAGAGATTTGTTCGTGGAGCTGAGGATTATATTATTGATGCTTTAAACTGGTGTGGGATTCATTTCGATGAAGGAGTTCACGTAGGCGGAGAATACGGTCCTTATCGTCAATCGGAGCGCCAACGGATTTATCAGGAAAAAATTCAGGCTTTGCTCGAACAGGATTGGGCCTATATCGCTTTTGATACTCCTGAAGAGTTGGAGCGTATGAGGGAACGCTTTCGGCAGAAAGGAGAACATAACACCCAGTATGATGCTCATACTCGTCTTGAAATGAGAAATTCCCTGACTATGTCACCCGACGAGCTTAAGGAATTGATGCAGCAGGAGATTCCTTATGTGATTAGATTTAAAATGCCTGAAAATAAAGAAGTTAAGTTTGGAGACCTGATCCGTGGTAACATGACTGTGAATACTTCTACCCTGGATGATAAAGTGTTGATGAAGACAGATGGAATGCCAACCTATCATCTGGCAAATATAGTGGACGATCACCTGATGAAGATTACCCATGTGATCCGGGGTGAAGAATGGCTTCCTTCGCTTCCTTTGCATGTTTTGCTTTATGAGGCCTTTGGATGGGAGAAACCGCTTTTTGCTCATTTGCCTTTATTACTCAAACCCGAAGGCAAAGGGAAGCTAAGTAAACGTGATGGCGACCGAATGGGGTTCCCTGTATTTGCTACACAATGGAAAGATCCCGATAGTGGAACATTGTTTAAAGGATTTCGAGAAGAAGGATACTTGCCCGGGGCTTTTGTTAATATTATGGGATTGCTGGGCTGGAATCCCGGAACCGAACAGGAAATATTTTCCATGGAGGAGTTAATGAACTCTTTTCAGCTGGAGAAAGTCCAGAAAGGTGGAGCACGCTTTGATCCTGAAAAGGCAAAATGGTTTAATCATCAGTATATTCAGGCTATGGATAATGCGGAATTAGCCGCGGTATATCAACAGGTGGTGGGTGAGCATGGCCATCATTGTGATGCTGATAAAGCCAGCAGGATTGTGGATATGATTAAGGAGCGTGTTTATCTTATTCCTGATTTTTGGGAACAATCGGATTTCTTTTTTGAGGCGCCTGAAGAATTTGATCCAAAATCAGTCAAGAAGAAGTGGAAAGCGGATACTTCGGATATTATGATGGCGGTAAAAGAAATATTAAAGGATATAGATCCATTCAATGCGGATAGTATCCATTCTAAATTGCATGCTTTTATCGATCACAGAGAACTGGGGTTTGGAAAAGTTATGGTGCCGCTGCGAATCTCGGTTGTAGGCAAAGCTGCAGGTCCTGATCTGATGCAGTTGCTTGAAATTCTTGGCAGGGATGAGGTGATCAGGCGAATGGAATATGCTGTGCAGCATATTCAAAAATAAACCGTTTTTTTGCTGTTTTTTGGGTATAATGCCAGCCTGTATTATCGTTGCCGGATTGTTTTTCAGAACCCATGCGGATTCACACCCTTAGGGTTTGGAGCATAAAGCCGCTAAACATCAAAGCTTAGCTTTTTTGACCGGATTCATAGTATGTAAAATATAGCTTAGGGCTCTTTTGTGATTTCCTGGCTCTCTTCTTCAGGCAATTGGATCTCATCCAATTGCGCTTTCCATTTTTGTAGATGTTGTTGATAGCGTTCAAGATGTTCGGGACTAACAGGTTCGGCAGGAGGTGATTCTACTTTTAAGGGGTCGACAGGGCTGCCGTTGCGATAAAATCTGAAATCGAGATGAGGGCCAGTGGATAGTCCGGTAGAACCCACATATCCAATAATGTCACCCTGTTTGACATGCTTTCCTGCTTTAATGCCTTTGCCATATTTTGACAGATGCATATACGCTGTGGTGTAAGTGCCGTTATGTCTAATTTTTACATAATGTCCGGCGCCACCTGAATAATTTGCTTTGAGGATTTTTCCGTCACCCACAGCATGCACCGGTGTTCCGGTTGGGGCAGCATAATCCACGCCATGATGCGGTCGGCGATATTTTAGAATGGGGTGCATGCGCGAATGTGAAAACCGACTGCTGATGCGTGAAAACCGCAAAGGTGCTTTCAGAAATGTTTTTCGTAAGCTATTGGCTTCTTCATCAAAGTAATCCCCTATTGTGTCTTGTTCGAAATAAAAGGCATAAAAAGGCTTTTCGGAATGCATAAACCAGGCAGCATGAATCTTGCCCAGGCCAATGGGCTCCCCTTCAACGTATAGCTGTTCATAAATTACACTATACTGATCGCCTTTTTCAATGGCGAAAAAATCAATAGTCCAGGCATAAATTTCTGATAAACGGATTGCAATAAACGGATTAAAACCTCCTTCTTTCATGCTCATCCAAAGTGAGTTGTTGATTGTTCCTGCTGCTTGCTTCAGCTTTTTACTAACCGCTTTCTGCCCCTCTTTTATGATTACTGAGTCTCTGAGATCATAGACGATATAATCGGTTGCTGTTTTCTCATAAATGAAATATTGAATCATGTTGGTGCTGTCTCCACGGCACAAAACAGTATAAGTGTTCCCGGCTTTGACCTTTCTGACATCGAAGATATCTTTTGATTTCTGCGCCAGCTGATCTATTGTGCTCATACTTACACCAAAAGGATTTAATATGGATGAGAGGTTTTGCCCTGGCTTAACCAAATGTTTTTCTACTATCAGCGAATCTGTCCTGATGCCATAGCATGATTCAAACACAGCCTGCGTGGTATCAGTTTTCTGAATGTCGACTGTTTGATCTGTCGGATTGTTTGATCGCCCGGTAATTAACCACATTAAGATAACTAATGCTATGATTAATGCTATTTCGGGTAGTCTTTTTTGTATCATTATTTGCGATTAAAGTTCATTTTTTGATTCTTCGCCAGCTAAAATAATAGCAGATTCAATCAATGCCAGGTGTGAATATCCCTGTGGAAAATTGCCAAGCAGTTGTTTTGAATCAAAATCCATATCTTCGGAAAATAATCCTACATGATTGCCATAGGTTAACATCCGGTCAAAAAGATTCTTTGCTTCTTTCTTTTCTCCAATTTTATACAACGAAGTAATCATCCAAAACGTACATATGCTAAAGGAAACTTCAGGGGTGCCAAAGTCATCCGGATTGCGATAGCGGTACATTAATCCATTTCTTAGTAGTTGCTTTTTTGTTTCTTTGACGGTTGAAATATATTTTGGGTCAGTAGCATCCACAAAGCCATAGCGTTCCATTAAAAGATTGGATGCATCCATATCGGTACTCCCATATGCTTGCGTAAATGCCTGTACTTCATTATTCCAGCCATATTCCAGTATGTTGTCTTTGATGGTTTCTCTTACTTCCGTCCACCATTCCGCATAATAGTTCTGCTTTAACAGACGAGCGATTTTTACACCCCGGTCAAAAGCTACCCAGCTAAGAACTTTAGAAAAGGTGAAGTGTTTGCTTTGACTGCGAATTTCCCATATGCTTTTATCCGGCTTATCCCAGTTGTCGCGAACCGACTTTAGAATGCTGCGGGTGATTGTCCATAAGTTTTCGCGGTGATTCAGTGTAATGTGGTTTATCTTCATGTGTTGATAAATCACATCCAGAAGCACGCCGTATATGTCGTTTTGCTTTTGATGATAAGCATCATTTCCAATCCTGACCGGTTTGGACCCCTGGTATCCTTCCAAATGCTCCAGTGTTGTTTCAGTTAATTTTTTTTCGCCGCGAATACCATACATGATCTGAATCATATCATCCTTATAGGTTACCAGATTTAGGATAAAGTCCATAAAACGTCTGGCAACATTATAATGATTTAGATTGATCAGGGTTTTGATAATCATGGAGGAATCGCGAATCCAGCTAAAACGGTAATCCCAGTTGCGTTCGGCACCGATTTTTTCGGGGATGGATGTGGTTATTGCTGCTATGATCGCTCCCGATTTTTGATAAGCCAAAAGCTTTAATACTAAGGCACTGCGCTCTATCTCATTCTGATAAAGCCTGAAGTCCCGTGTTCGGTGGATCCAGTCAAGCCAGTAAACTTTTGTCCGCTCCATCTCCAGCTCCACCCAGTCATGATCAATAGTTATCAGTTTTTGGTTATAGCTAATGATAAAATAATGGTTTGATACCATTTGAATCGGTGTAGATGCAAGGATGTTGTTGTCGTCAATATCCGAATATAAATAGAGTGAATCATAGGAAGGGGTATGTGTATAGCTTTTGATAAAACGACCTGCGCTAACAGAATTGGTGCGACCAGTGGCATACTGCAGCTTCGGGTCATATCTGATCCGAAAAACCGGTTGTCCCGAGATTAATCTAAAGTAGCGGATGATCTCTGGGGGAGTGTTGTAGGTGTTGTCATCCAGCTTATAACGCGGCATGAAATCAATGATCTCAAATGCGTCCTCTCCCGATTGAAATTTGGTTTTTAGTATGTTAGTCCGTTTTATATACTCCTGGTGAATCTGATACGTATCATCAACGATGATGTCAAAAGAACCGCCCTTTTCTTTATCCAGAATTTTTCCAAACACAGAAGGGGAGTCGAATTCGGGCATGCAAGCCCATGCTAAAGAACCATCTTTGGATATCATGGCGGCGCTTTTACTATTACCAATTACGCCATAATCAAGGTTTTGCATAAAAATACTGTTTCCTTTTGAACAAATGTCTGCTTAAAAACGCCTTATATTTGTAACGCTGTTGTAAAAAGGTGTAAAAGTAACAAAAAACTCAAAAAAAAATCACACAAAAGGAATTCATTATGGCACGCATTTTCATTGTCTCGAATCGGTTACCGGTAAAAACAGAAAAGAATAATAAGGGTGAAATTACAGTAAGCCCTGCATCAGGAGGGCTGGCTACCGGAATGAAGTCTGTGTATAAAAAATTCGAAAGCTTATGGTTTGGATGGTCTGGTATGTACCAGGATGAGCTTGAGCAAAGCGATGAGCGTAAAGTAAAGTCCCTTTTAAAGCGTGAAGGCTGCGTGGCTGTGCCGCTGACAAGACAACAGATTGATGATTATTATTATGGTTTTAGCAACAAAACATTGTGGCCCCTTTTTCATTATTTTACACAGTATGCCCAGTATGATGAAGATCAATGGGATGCCTATCAGATGGTGAATCAGGTTTTTGCTGATACTTTGAAACCTTATCTTCGACAGGGCGATAAAATCTGGATCCATGATTACCATTTGTTTTTGTTACCCCGGCTGATACGCTCCTATATGCCAACAGCCGATATTGCTTTCTTTTTGCATATTCCGTTTCCATCATCCGAAGTTTTCCGGCAATTGCCCTGGCGGGATGAAATTTTAAAAGGGATGCTGGGTGCCGATCTGATCGGGTTTCATACTTACGATTATGAGCGTCACTTTATGTCCTCGGTAAGGCGGCAACTTGGTTATGAAAACACCTATAACCGGATACGATTAGAGGACCGGGTGATGAAAGTAGATGCTTTTCCTATGGGTATTGACTTTGAAAAGTTTAGTGCTGCTGCCAGAGAAGAATATGGGCGTAAGGAATCCAGTACTGATGTGGGCAAAAATATGCATCAGTTTTTCAATCGCCGTAAAGGAAATAAAATGATACTTTCGATGGATCGCCTGGATTATTCCAAGGGAATATACAACCGCTTGATGGCTTTTGAAAAGTACCTGGAACAACATCCGGAAAAGCTCGGAGCAGTATCTCTTTTTATGCTGGCCGTGCCCTCACGCACAAGCGTTGATCATTATCAGCGACTAAAAAGTGAAATTGATGAAGCTGTGGGTAGGATAAATTCAAAATTTGGTACTGTTGACTGGATGCCTATCTGGTATTTTTTCAGGTCTATGCCTTTTGAACAACTGGTGGAACTATACGTGCATGCTGATATTGCGTTGATTACACCAATCAGGGATGGTATGAATCTTATCGCTAAAGAATATTTGGCCTGCCGGACAGACTATAGTGGGGTGTTGATTCTAAGTGAAATGGCAGGAGCTGCTAAAGAGCTTGGCGAAGCCTCTATCGTGAATCCTAATGATATTCAGCTTATGGCGGATGCTATTCATGAAGCTGTGCATATGCCCAAAAAGCTGCAGAAAAGTTATAATAAAATGATGATTGATCGACTTCGGCGGTATGATGTCACGCATTGGGCGAATGACTTTATGGATGCCTGGAGTGATGTTAAAAAAATGCAGGAAGAACAAAAGACCCGGGAAATACAGCCGCTGATTCGGGAAAGCATAAGCCGGAAATATCAAAAAGCTAAGGCCCGGTTATTGCTGTTGGACTACGACGGCACTTTGGTTTCTTTTAAGTCTGACCCACATCAAGCACTGATGGATGAAGCCATGTTTGACCTGCTGGAAACCATGCAAGCTGATCCCATTAATGATGTTTATATCATGAGCGGACGGAGTAAGAATTTTATGGATAAATATTTTGGGAAGTCGGCTATAGGTTTAGTTGCAGAGCATGGTGTTTGGACCCGTAAGCCAGGGAAAGAATGGAAAAAGGCTAAGGTCTCAAAGGAAATCTGGAAAGAAGAAATAAAAGAGGTGCTTCAAATTTATGCTGATCGTACTCCCGGCTCTTTTGTTGAGGAAAAAGACTCTTCCCTGAGCTGGCACTACCGCAAAGCCGACCCCGACCTGGGTGACAAACGGGCCTGGGAGCTTAATGATGGATTAAGAGATTTGCTGGGAAATCAAAACCTTGAAGTGCTGGAAGGGAAAAAGGTTGTGGAAATTAAGCAGGTGGGTTTATCTAAAGGATCAGTTGCGGAACAGCTTATTCGTCAAAAAGAGTATGACTTTCTGTTTGCTATGGGAGATGACCGAACAGATGAATATATGTTTCAGGCTGTGGGAAATACAGGGATTTCAGTGAAAATTGGCCTTGAGCAAACGATGGCTCATTATTATATCGATACTGCCGAAAAAGTCTATCCCTTTTTGACCCGAATGGTCAAAGCGCATTAATTTTGCCCAGGAGTTCTTTCCTTAATATCGGTTTTGAAATGTAATCATCACAACCGGCAGCCAGCATTTTCTCCCGGTCTCCGGAAAGGGCATGGGCCGTTTGAGCTATAATCGGAGTGTCCGAGATCTTCTTTATGGCTTTTGCTACTTGGGTGCCATCCAGTTCTGGTATTTTAATGTCCAGCAACACTAACGCTATGCTTGATTGATGTGCTTTGAAATATTCAATGGCTTCCAGCCCATCTTTTGCCCTCAAAAGCTGATGACCTTGCTTTTCTAGAATTGTTCTCAAATATAAATAATTTGAGTCATCGTCTTCAACTACCAATATCATCTTCTCATTTTTCGTATCCATATTACTTAATTGTGTAAATAGCTTCTAAAACAATCTTAATACAAATGTAGCTATACCGGAAATGATATAGCAACTTTTTCTTCTAAAAACATTAGATTTTCATATGTGTTAACATTATATTATGGTAATTTTTGCTTTTTGCCTGTTGTGTAGACCCCGGATATGATATCACGGCTCAAAAATATTTAATTACTTTTGTCAACTTATGAATCAAAAACTCGACTATGTGGACAAACACTGTTTAGTTGTTGATGGATAATCTATGATGAAGCATTTAAATTGTTGCGTATGTATGAATCCCTTAAACTGGCCGATGAAATTAATTTGAATTTCACTCAGGATGGATTGCTGGTACTAAATATAACGATAGCCTTTATCATGTTTGGTGTGGCCTTGCAAATTACACCTCAAAATTTAAAAAGCCTGATTGTACGGCCAAAAGCTACGATAGTCGGTTTTTTATCTCAATTTATTTTGCTCCCGGGTGTGACATTTCTTTTCGTAATGTTACTAAATAAATTTCATTTGATTACTCCGGGTGTTGGCTTGGGCATGATATTGGTTGCCAGTTGTCCTGGTGGTAATGTGTCAAATTTTATTTCAACATACTCCAATGGAAACCCTGGCTTGTCGGTTGCCCTTACTGCCCTGGCTTCCATAGCAGCTATTTTCCTTACCCCTTTTAATTTTTCCTTTTATGGAGGCATGTTTGCTTCTCATTCTCCTTTGGTAATCCCCTTAGAAATTGATCCAATGGATATGTTTCGTACCGTTGTGATTTTACTCGGAATTCCTATTGTGGCCGGGATGTTATTTGCCTGGAAGTTTCCTGTTTTGACAAAAAAGATATTTAAACCCATTCAGAATTTGTCTGTGCTCTTTTTTATTGCTTTGGTTGTTATTCTTTTTACAAATAATGCAGAGTTTTTCTTAAAGTATATGGTGTTTATTTTAATTTTGGTGTTTTTCCATAATTTGATAGCTTTGAGCACAGGATTTGGAATAAGTAGTTTGTTCAGGTTAAGGCACCGCAATCGCAGAACGATCGCTATAGAAACAGGGATACAAAACTCTGGATTGGGCCTGGTGCTGATATTTAATCCGGCCATTTTTCCGGAACATTTAGATACCGGTGGGATGGCAATTATTACAGCCTGGTGGGGTATATGGCATATTATTGCTGGCCTTACCCTGGGAAGTATTTGGAAAAAAAGACCTTATCCTGATGAGTAGTGATGGCATTTGCTGTCTCGATCGATAAAACGATAATTTTATGTCTGATAAAAAAGTAAAGTATATCACGCGATGGTCGTTGTCTTACTATCTGTTTTCTTTGTATCTGAAAGTAATGCATTGGCTTTTTTATCGCAAAATTGTGGTGGAAGGAAAGGAAAATATTCCTGATAATGAACCGGTGATTTTTGCGCCTAATCATCAAAACGCTTTGATGGATCCATTGGCAATTATCCTAACTTCGGGGCAACAAGTGGTTTTTCTGGCTCGTGCTGATATCTTTAGTTCTCGTTTGCTGGTCAGATTCTTCACCTGGTTGAAGATTTTGCCTGTATATCGCATCCGAGATGGGGTTGAGAATCTTAAGTATAATGATGATACCTTTGCCTCCACTATTGGAATTCTTGAAAATAATATGCCTATAGGCCTGTTCCCGGAAGCCAAGCACAGTAATAAACGCCGGTTGCTATCATTTAAAAAGGGAGTGCCCCGAATAGCTTTTTTGGCCGAAGAAAAAAATAATTTTCAGTTAGGAGTAAAGGTGTTACCTGTTGGACTGTATTACAGCAGATATAACGTTTTTCGCACTATTATTCATATTCGTTATGGTAAACCAATACGGGTGGCTGATTACAAGCAAGCTTATCAGGAAAACCCCAACAAGGGGATGCTTAAACTGCGGGATGCTATGAAAGCTGCCACTGAACCGCTGGTAATCAATATTACTAACCTGGAGTTTTATGATATGTATGAGTCTTTACGTACCATTTATCTTAAATCGGTTGCGAAAAGATTGAAATTTAAAGAGATAAACCAGGGTAACCGGTTTGTGGTGGATAAAATGACCATCCAGAAGCTGGATCAGTTTGGACAAAAATATCCGGAGAAAAGGCAAAGACTTAAACGTAAGGTAGAGCAATTATCAAAGCTGGCCCGGAAATATGGATTGTCCTATCAATCGATAGCCAAACCTAAACTGAATGCTTTTCGCCTGGCCTGGAATTCTTTGCTGCTGTTGATCTTTTTCCCTTTCTTTCTGTATGGATTGATAAACAATCTGATTCCTTATATTTTGCCGAAAATTCTGGTCTTAAAATTTAAAGACTTGCAATTTCACTCCTCCGTTAAGTTTGTAGGGGGGATTTTCCTTTTGCCTTTGTTTTATATTATTCAAACCCTAATCGTAGCTGCTTTTACTGATGGTGTGCTTTGGCCTGTTTTGTATTTGTTTTCCCTGCCTGTCAGCGGTTTGATTGCTCAGTTTTATCATGAATGGTTTGCCTTAACCAGAAAGGATATTTTGTTATACAAGCTTAAAAAAACCAATCATAAAGAACACAGGAAGATTAAGGATCTGTATAAAGAAATTATGGCTTGCCTGGATATCATTTTAGAGGATTAAAAAAAAGCTTTTCAAAAAATATGAAAAGCTTTTCAGAGGTCTCGGGCGGATTCGAACCGCCGTAAATGGTTTTGCAGACCACCGCCTAGCCACTCGGCCACGAGACCAGTTATAACAGGCTTGCAAAGATAATCACATTCTGTAAAAATCCAAAAGAGTTTTATCATTTTCCTTGTTGGGGGTTCTATTGCTTGAATGACTTATGGTTATGGCTGTTTCTGCTTCCCGGAGTATAGTTTCAGGCAATCTTCGCACAAGCAGTCGGCAAATTGTGCTTCAAGAGAATCTCTTACCGATGAGGAGATCGTATATTTTGTACACCAGCAACGCGGGCTGCATTCGCATATAAAGAGCTTGCCACATCGAGGGCATTTTTTTTCTTTGCCAGAAGAGTGCATATTGAAAATTTTATTGAGCATACAGCTATTGGCTATTATGGTCATTAACTACCTGATCTTTTGTGCTCAACGAAACACTTACATTTTTCATCTTTCCACCCAGCGGAGGATTCATTTTTGAAATTTTAATTTTCCCATAGCTAACATTGGGATACCTATTGCAGATGGTATTCAGTATTCGCCGGGCCACATGCTCCAGCAAGTTTGATGGCTTTTGCATTTCTTTTTTTATCAGGCCATATACTTCCTGATAATTGACGGTTTTTTCCAGCCGGTCGGTTTCTTCCGCCTCCTTTGTCGGTGCTTGTAATTCAATGTTAACTAAAAACTTTGTGCCGATTTGTTTTTCTTCTTCAAAGCACCCGTGATAAGCGTAAAATTCCATGTCCTCGATTGAAATAAGCCCCATATTCACAAATCTTTGTGGTTAATAGGCGCAAAATTAGTAAATTTATTTATCTGTTTATAATTTTTAGATCGGCCTCAATTTTGATTTTAATGGTCCCCGTCATTTATAAGGGGTAGCTCGCCATGATAAATCAGAATTCCATCATACGGTTTTTAATTTAATTGTCATCATAAGCGTGTGTTTCGCCTTAGGCGGATCATAGTTCGGTTCATAATGAATTTTTTTTATTGCTGGAAATACTTCAATTAATGTTTACTTTTGTGGATCAAAATCAAATGTCAAATTATAGATACACCTTATGAATAATAAACAATATCCAGAAGCCAATATGGATGTGCTTGGCGAACCGCGAAATTTTATAGAAGAACGGATTGAAAAGGATTTGCTTGATGGGCGTAATGCGCAGCGCGTTCATACTCGTTTCCCCCCGGAGCCGAATGGCTATTTGCATATTGGTCATGCCAAATCTATTGTTCTCAATTTTGGTATTGCTGCCAAATATAATGGTTTGTGTAATTTGCGCTTTGATGACACAAACCCGGTCAAAGAGGATCAGGAATATATTGATTCGATCAAACGTGACATTCGTTGGCTGGGTTATCAGTGGCATGAAGAACCAAGGTATGCTGCTGATTATTTTGACCAGTTGTATGAATGGGCTGTGAAGCTAATTAAGAATGGGAAAGCCTATGTTTGTGACTTGCGGCCTGAAGAAATTGCGGCCCGAAGAGGGACTCCCACTGAGCCCGGACAGAATAGCCCTTATCGTGACCGCACGGTTGAAGAAAATCTGGATTTGCTGGATCGCATGCGAAAAGGAGAGTTTAAGGAAAGTGAAAAAACGGTCAGAGCAAAAATAGATATGGCTTCACCTAATATGCATATGCGCGATCCGATGATATACAGAATCAAACATGTGCCACATCATCGTACCGGTGATAAATGGTGTATCTACCCGATGTATGATTTTGCGCATGGACAATCGGATTATATCGAGGGTATTACGCATTCTTTGTGCACCCTTGAATTTGAAGTCCACCGCCCCCTTTACGATTGGTTTCTGGATCAGCTTGTGGAAGAGGGGTATCGCCCACAGCAAATTGAGTTTGCTCGTTTGAACCTTACCTATACCATTATGAGTAAGCGCAAATTGCAGCAACTGGTCGAAGATGGTGATGTAGATGGCTGGGATGACCCAAGAATGCCGACCATTTCGGGCCTGCGCCGCAGAGGGTATACTCCGGATGCAATAAAAAGCTTTGCCCAGAATGTTGGCATTGCTAAACGGGAAAACCTGATTGATGTGGCTGTGCTCGAGCACAAGGTTAGAGAAGATTTAAACAAAAAGTCCCCCCGGTTTATGGCCGTGCTTGATCCTCTTAAAATCGTTATTACCAATTATCCGCACGATAAGACAGAGGAGCTCGAAACCGTTAATAACCCGGAAGATGAGAGCATGGGAACACGATCAATTCCTTTTAGCCGGGAAATATATATCGAGCGAAAAGATTTTATGGAAGAGCCTCCGCGGAAGTTCTTTCGCCTTGCACCCGGAAAAGAAGTTCGCCTTAAAAGTGCTTACATTATTAAATGCGAAAATGTGATCAAAGATTCACAGGGAAACATTCAGGAGGTGCATTGTTCATATGATCCTGAAACGAAAAGCGGTGGTGCAAATGCTGGTAGAAAAGTTAAGGGTACCTTGCATTGGGTCTCTGTAAAACATGCTTTTAATGCTGAAGTTCGGTTATATGATCGACTGTTTCAGGACGAAAATCCGGGAAAAAACAAGGATAACTTTAAGGAATCGCTCAACCCTGCCTCTTTGGAGATTCGGACTAATTGCCAAATGGAGCCTGCCCTTAAAGACATGGGGTTAGAAGACAAAATGCAGTTTCAGCGTATCGGCTATTTCTGTGTGGATATGAAATACTCCAGGCCTGGTAAGCCGGTTTTTAATCAGACCGTTCCTTTACGTGATAGCTGGTCGAAAATGAATAAAAAGTAATTTTATATTGCAGGTCTTTATCACGACGAGGATTTGCTAATAAAGAGCATATGGGAATACTAAAGCCTACAGATGAGTATTTTATGCGAGAAGCTTTGCGCGAAGCTGAAAAAGCTTTTGAGGAAGATGAAATTCCTGTTGGAGCTGTTATTGTGTGCAATAATCACATTGTAGCAAGGGCTCATAATATGACAGAGCGCTTAAACGATGTTACAGCTCATGCTGAGATGCAAGCGTTTACTTCTGCTGCTGATGCACTGGGGAGTAAGTTTCTTGATGCGTGTACGCTTTATGTTACTCTTGAACCCTGCTCGATGTGTGCTGGGGCCGCTTACTGGACACGTATTAAGCGAATCGTTTACGGTGCCAGAGATGAAAAGCGAGGATATAGCCTTTTTTCTCAACAGCTTATACACCCTTCTACTAAAGTTGACCAGGGTATTTTGTCCGCAGAAAGTATTGCTTTATTAAAGGCTTTTTTTCAAAAAAAGCGGTAGCCACCTGGTAGAATGATCCTATTATCTGCTGTCGTTTTTATTGGCTATGGCGACTTTTAACTTTTCTTTTTCCGACGATGCTATGATGGCAGCTCCACTACTATCACTCCACACATTTGTTGCCGTGCGGAACATATCCAAAATGCGGTCGACAGCCAGAATTAAGCCTACTCCTTCCAGTGGCAACCCAACGGCTGAAAGAATCACTGTGATCATAACCAACCCGGCCATTGGGATAGCCGCAGCACCAATAGAGGCCAGCAAGGCAGTGATTACCACAATGATCTGGTCTGTGATACCCAGGTCATAGCCATAAGCCTGCGCAATGAACATTGCTGCCACACACTCATACAGCGCAGTGCCGTCCATGTTTATGGTAGCCCCTAAGGGGAGGGTGAAACTGCTGATTTTATTGCTTACACCGGCATTTTTTTCCGCTGCATTCATTGTTAATGGAAGAGTGGCCCCTGACGATGACGTGGAAAAGGCGGTTAGTATCGGCGTGAACATCGCTTGAATATGCTTTATCGGATTTATCTTCCCTATCACACGTAATAAAACAGGAAGTGTGATTATGGCATGAATCATTAATGCTCCCAGCACTGTCGCCATATACAATCCCATGCTGCTGACTAGATCGGCCGGGTTATCCTGATCTGCGACTACTTTTGATACTATGCCCAGAATGCCCAAAGGAGTGAACCGGATGACCCACAGTGTTATTTTCATCATCACTTCAAATACAGAATTGAAAAAATCCTTTAGCGTATCTTTTGCTTTACTGCTTGTTTGCGTAATAAAAAATCCAAACAGAATAGCGAAAAAAATGATGCTGAGCATATTGGCGTTGGACAGCGCGGTGAAAATATTCTCAGGCACAATTTCTATCAGGATTTGTCCAAGGTTTTTGTATTCTCCAAAGTTTTCTACTTCCTGCATCAGGCTTAAGTCAGCGCCAATTCCGGGGCGGATAATATTGACCATAAACAAACCGGTAATTATAGCTAAAGTGCTCGTAGTTAAATAATACAAAATCGTTTTTAACCCCAGCCGTCCTAAATTACTGCCACTGCCAATATTGGTGACACCCGAAATGATCGAGCTTAAAATCAAAGGTATAATAAGCATCTTCAATGCCCGCAAGAAAATATCGCCCATCCAGCTTATACTTGTAACTTCGGGATTATGGTAAGCCGCTTCCAGTATGTCTTTTCGGTGTGTTTGGTAAAAATCTTCGCCTGTTTTTGCCTTAATATCTTGAATATATCGACTCCTTGCTTGCCAGGTTTCTCCCTTAAATGTCTCTAGTTCTTGTATTAAAACGCTATCCTTGTTGGCTTTAGCCATTTTTTCCAGTGATGCATCATCAATTTTGTATGAGGAAGGAAAAACAAGACCATAAATAATGGCTATGATCAAAGCAATAAGAATTTGCCAGTGCAGTGCAATTTTTTTCATGATAAATGTTTTCGGACGTGTACTTTATTCACTGATACAATAATAAAGCTTTTCTTTTTGTTGTGCAAAGTACTCTTGAGCAATGCGCGTTTAATATGTCTGTAAAGTGGTGTGTTTGACTCATAATTATTGTTGGGTTAATAGGTTATAATTTTGATTTGTAGTGTTTACAATTGTTCAGGTGCAGGAACCGAAAAAACATTATTTTTGCCAGGTAAACAGGACCCTGATATGAGTGATTCAATTAAACATGAATGTGGTATTGCCTTTTTGCGGCTGTTGCGTCCGCAGGAGTATTACTTATCAAAATATGGAACGAGTACTTATGGGATAAATAAGCTTTATCTGCTTATGGAGAAGCAGCATAACCGGGGGCAGGATGGTGCTGGTATGGCCAGTATTAAGATTGGAGCAGAACCCGGAAAGCGCTATATTGACCGCTATCGATCGAATGCGGCTAATCCCATTAAAGATATTTTTGAACATATTTATCAGAAAATTGATGAGCATACCGAGGGGAATCCTGCACGCCTGCGTGATATTGACTGGTTGAAGCAAAATGTGCCCTATACCGGAGAAGTGTTTATGGGCCATTTGAGATATGGTACTTTTGGAAAAAATGATATCAACAATGTTCATCCGTTTATCCGTCATAATAATTGGATGACGAGAAATCTGGTGCTGGCCGGTAATTTTAATCTGACCAATGTGCATGAATTGTTTGAACAGCTTATTACTGTAGGTCAGCATCCCATAGAGACGACGGATACTATTACTGTGATGGAAAAAATCGGGCATTTTCTTGATCGGGAAAATGAACATCTGTATCAACAGTTTAAAGAACAGGGACATACAAAAAGAGAAATTTCAGGTTTGATTGCCCGGGAGCTGGATACCCATAAGATTATTACCCGTTCTTCTAAACATTGGGACGGAGGCTATGTGATTTCTGGTATGCTGGGACACGGAGAATCCTTTGTTATGCGAGATCCGTCAGGTATACGCCCGGCTTATTTTTACAAGGATGATGAGGTGGTGGTAGCTACTTCTGAACGTCCGGTGATTCAAACGGCCTTTCATGTCCCAGTGGAAAAAATTCATGAGATAGAACCTGGTTATGTATTGATAGTCAAGCAAAACGGGGATATTATCTATAAGCCTTTTCAGCAAGCCAGGCAGCGCAAATCCTGTTCGTTTGAGCGTATTTATTTCTCGCGGGGCACCGATCGTGATATTTATCAGGAACGCAAAAACCTGGGCAAAGCGCTGGTCCCTTCTATCCTCAAAACAATAAATCATGACCTGAAGCATACCGTTTTTTCCTACATCCCCAATACAGCTTCAGTTGCCTTTAATGGCTTGATGGAAGAACTCAACAGCTTTTGTGATCAGGTGAAAATTGAGCAAATCAAAAATATTGGTCATTCTGCTACAGACAAGAAGCTGAAAGAGATTATGTCATTACATCCCCGGTTTGAACAAGTAGCTGTAAAGGATGCCAAAATGCGTACGTTTATCACTCAGGATAATCAACGTGATGATCTGGTGGCTCACGTGTATGATGTAACCTATGGTGTTGTCAAAGATAAGGATACTCTTGTGGTGTTGGATGATTCGATTGTTAGAGGAACGACCTTAAAGCAGAGCATTCTGCGTATTTTAGACCGCCTGAATCCTGTCCGCATTGTGGTGGCTTCTTCTGCACCTCAACTAAGATACCCGGATTGCTATGGTATTGATATGGCTAAACTTTCCGATTTTGTTGCTTTCAGAGCTGCCATCGCGCTGCTTAAAGAAAAGAACATGCATCATGTGATTCACGAAGTGTATAAAAAGTGTAAAAACATGGAGCAGGAGCTAAGTAGTGAGGATAGTGTGAATCATGTTAAAGAAATTTATAAACCCTTTACTCCAGAGCAGATATCGGAGAAAATAGCCGAAATCTTAACCCCGCCAAATGTCAAAGCAAAGGTAGAAGTGATTTATCAAAGTATTGAGAGCTTGCATGAGTCCTGTCCCAATGATAATGGAGATTGGTACTTTACAGGGAATTACCCGACGCCTGGTGGGAACAGGGTCGTAAATAAGTCCTTTGTTAACTATATTGAAGGGCGTAACGAAAGAGCTTACTGATCAATGACTAAAGCTGTTCTTTCCGCATTTGATCAAGTGCCTTGGGGAGCAAGTCATTGATCTTGTCCATGTTTTGGTCTACTTGCTTGCAGGAGTTTGCATCATCCGCATGCAGCTCTATCTCTTTGGCCGCTTCAGCCAGCTCATCCATGTCAAATAGCTTAAGGTTGCTTTTTAGTTTATGAGCCTGACTTTGTAATGTCAACAAATCTTTGTTTGCATAGGCTTGCTGCATTTTTTGATGGGTTTCCGGTGCAAGCTCTATAAATAAATCAACCATTTCTTTCACTTGCTGTGAATCATGGTCAAGCATTTCATTTATAGTCTTCAGACTGTATAGCTGTTTCATATGAAAACTCTTTTGGCTAAAATACGACTATTGCTTCAGTTTTGCAAATACGTGGCCGCTATAATTCTTTGTATAATAATTTTTGGACATAGGTTCACTTAACTGTCTTTTTTGTTGAACAAAAAACAGAAAGCTCTGTTTAAATTTTCGTAAAACCCCTATGAAAAATTATTCATTAAATAAAAAAAATAATTATGGAAGAACAAAAAGGAATGCCATTGCTGGGAGATATGTTCCCCGAAATGTCTGTTAACACAACACACGGACCCAAAAAACTACCCGAAGATTACAAAGGTAAATGGGTGATTCTTTTCAGCCATCCAGGTGATTTTACACCTGTATGTACAACCGAATTTGTTGCCTTTGCCAATCGTAAGCAACAATTTGATGACTTAAATGCCGAGCTATTAGGTTTGTCTGTGGATCAGGTGTTTTCACACATTAAATGGACAGAGTGGATTAAAGAAAAGTTGGATGTCGAAATTCCTTTCCCTATTATTGCTGATGAGATGGGTATAGTATCCAAGAAGATGGGTATGATTGCTCCTGAAAAGGGAACAAATACAGTTCGTGCTGTGTTTATTATCGACCCGGAAGGAAAGATTCGCTTATCGATTTATTATCCGCAGGAAATCGGACGTCAGGTAGATGAAGTTTTGAGGGCATTGAAAGCTCTTCAGGTTCACGAAGAAAAGAAAGTGGCTCTGCCCGAAAACTGGCCCAATAACGAAATTCTTAAAGACCGTGTCATTATTCCTCCGGCAGCTACCGAAGCGGAAGCTGAAAAACGCCGGGGAAATCAGGATTGTTTTGACTGGTGGTTCTGCCATAAAAGCAACGATTAACGATTATGCTCTAGCAAAAATACCCGGATTTTTTCCGGGTTTTTTTATGGCTTTAAACCCGATTGGATCAGCGTTTTAATGTCGACGATACCCAATAAATGAGAAGAGAAAACCAGGATTACTATGATCATCACCCATCTGACAAATCCAGTGCCTTTGGTGATGGAAAGCCTGGAAGCAATAAGTGCCCCAATAACATTGCCTGCAGCTAATATCAACCCATAGCGATAGTGAACTTCTCCGTGCAAAATAAATACCAGCAAGGTGAAAGGGGCATACAACAGTACGATAAATACTTTTACTGCATTGGCTTTTACCAAATCGTATCCGGCATTAAATACCAGACTGGCTAAAAGGAAATACCCAATGCCAACATGTAAAAAACCTCCATATATTCCCAGAAAAAAGAAAAGAATATATTGCCCGGTGCTGACTTTCTTTTTCTGTAAATGGATTTGCCCCTTTAACCATTTCTGGGGCTTATAAACGACAAAGGCCAGCATAAATAGGATAATAACACCGATAATGCGTTCAAATATTTGTTCGGGAAGGGTTGTAGCAACTTGAGCACCCAGTATAGAACCAATAATTACCGGAATTCCCAGGCGGAATCCTTTTTGTGTATCCAGGACATGGTGATGACGGAAAAAAGCTACAGAAGTTAAGGTTTGTATAGTGACCGCAATGCGGTTTGTGCCATTGGCAATATTTGCCGGCAATCCTACCAGCATTAATGCTGACAATGAGATAATGGTTCCTCCACCGGCCAGGGTGTTGATAAAACCAACCATCAAACCCGAAAAAATTAAGATGACAATTTCCAGCCACGTCATTGGACAAAAATAAGCAAAAGGGCTTTATTTTCCGGGCATTTTCCAGACACTCTGTCCAAAAATATGTACAATAATGAATAAGACTCCTATCCCCAAAGGAAATAAAAGAAATGAAGAAATGCCATACGCAGCGGGTAAAGTGCCAAAAACAATGGATACTGCGCCAACAGTCAGGGCATAAGGTAGTTGTGTGCGCACATGATCAATGTGGTTGCAGGAGGATGCCAGAGAGCTAAGGATGGTGGTGTCTGAAATGGGAGAACAGTGATCACCCAAAACTGCTCCTGCTAACACTGTTGATACAACATTGTAAAAGATTGACAACGAAGTTGAGTGATCCAGCCCGCTTTGTTGGCTTATTAGCCATGTGGCAGGTAGTATCAGGGGATATAATATGGCCATGGTTCCCCAGGATGAGCCTGTGGAAAAAGCTACCAGACCGCCCATGATAAAAGTTAATGACGGTACCCAATAGGGTTCCAGATTCATGTTCAGCATAAGTTGAGAAATGAAGTCTGCCGTGTGTAAGTGTTGTGTGACTTCCGCTATCGACCAGGCTAAAACCAGTATTATAATGGCTGTCAGCATAGTGCGAAATCCATTGATCATGCTGGAAACAGTATCTTCCAGGTTCATTAGTTTTTGTCCTATAGTTAGCAGAATGGCTGTCAATAAGCCCCCCATAGATGACCAGAGCAAGGCTTTATAGGAATCAGCATGGCCGATAACATTGGACAAATTTCGGGTAAAAGAAAGGTCTTGGCCCCATCCGACAGCTTCGGTGCCGGTATAGATCAGGCCTGCAAATGCACCTAAAATAATGACAAGAACCGGAATAAAGGCATTATAACTTTTGTGCTTGATGCCTTCTACTGCCTGTAGCTCATTTAATTTATTTGAGAATCCGGATTGCTCATCATCTTTTTCTGAGGGCTTCCAATGTCGTGCTTTTCGCTCTGCTTTGAGCATTGGACCGTAGTCGCGGCGTTTCGTTACCAAAATCAGAATGAAAGCTAACGCAAATATGGGATAAAAGGCATAAGCCAGTGAATTAAAAAAGACACTATAAGGTGTTTGATCAAGACCTATGGTTTCTATGCCATTGGAGATATAACTTAGTTCAGCTCCAATCCATGTTGTCACAAAGGCGATTGAGGCAATCGGGGCTGCAGTAGAATCGACGATATAGGCCAGTTTTTGACGGGAAATCTTTAGGTTGTCTGTAACAGGACGCATTGTATTGCCTACCACCAGCGTGTTGGCATAATCATCGAAAAAGATAAGAAGGCCCAATAGCCACGTGATAAGCTGTCCGTTGCGGGCATTATTCGCATATACTGCCAGACGGTTCACTATCCCACGCATGCCTCCGTTTCTGGTGATGATGTTTACCATCCCTCCTATCAGAAGTGAAAATACGATTATGGATAAATGTCCTGTATCTGTTAGTGCATGAATGATATAGGTGTCTACTATGTTGAGCAACCCCTGTACAAGCGCAACCAGCAGGTTGCTACCTTGAAAAAACGCTATAACAGTTGTTCCCAACAATAAGCCTGTGAACAGGGCGGTGAATACTTCTTTGAAAATGAGGGCCATTAAGATGGCCAGTAGAGGCGGAAGGATGGACATCCATAAAGGAATGGGACGAACAGGATCGGTAAAGCTCGCCCCATCAAGTACTATATTTAGCGTAGATTTTTGATCAAAGCTGTAGTCAAAAATGATTTTCCCTTTTACCACCGGGAGCTGAAAAGCTTTACCATTGATCAGGACGGTGACATGCTCTCCTTCGAGTCGACTGCTTTTCAGGGAGTCTGTTATGCTTAATGTATACGTTGTGGGAATTTCCTCAACAATAACCGGAAAATAGTCCAGCGTAACATCCTGTTGATCAAGTTGTACGGCTTGTGCCTGGGCAAGGGTTCCAAGCATCATCAAAACCAGAAATAGCGCACAAACTTGTTGTTTCATCTGTCTAAATTCAATGTTCAATGTTCAATGTTCAATGTTCAATGTT
>JBNJHE010000018.1:0-4359 GCA_051748205.1 Bacteroidota bacterium
CACCCTGCTAAAGCAGGGTGCTAATCTATCACCTGCAGAACTATGCAGGCGCAAAGCTCACAAAGCATTGTTTTAGAGAATAGTTATGAGAGCTACATTCGGCTTTGACAAAGGACAAAAAACACAAAATCAAACAAGTGCCAATTAATGCCGCAGGCTGAAACCTCTATTTCCTATGGCTTCTACGATAAAAAAATATTTTGATCTTAACTAAAAATTCACTTTTTTCGCATATTATTTAATCCCAATCCTATGAATAAAATTCTTTTGATCAGCATCGCATTTTTTATTTTGACATTGAGGGGATATAGTCAAAAAACCTTTAACATCCCTGAAGTTTATTATGAATGGAATCAAATAAAAAACGCTACTATCAGCTCTGGTGGTAAAGTTATAACCTATGAAAAAAATAAGTTAAAAGGAGATGGCAGTCTTCATATCCACATTCCGTCAAAAAATATTCATGATTCTATTAGCCGGGCTGACCAATCAAAAACTTCTTACAACGAGACTTTTGTTGCATTTAAAATTAATCCTTCCTACGACTCAATAAGAAAGCTTAAGCTAGACGATGTATCGAAAAAGAAATATCCCAAAGATTCTCTTGGAGTATACCTTGTCAATAACAACAGCCTAAAGAAATTTGCCCGGGTGAAGTCATATAAAATCCCTGAAAAAGGAGGCAGCTGGATAGCGTATCTACATGAAAAAGAAACCAAAGGCAAAGCCAAAGAACAACAGGATAGTGTTCCTATGGATAGCTTAGGGAATGATTCTGCAAAAAATGACATGGGGCAACGTCTGGTGCTTTTTAATCCCCTGACTGATTTTGAATTATCTTTTTTTCATGTCAAAGATTACTGCTTTTCAGAAAACGGAAAACTGCTGCTTTTAAGTAAGGAAATAGAACAGAAAGACAGGGAGGAAAAAAAAGTAGAAGTGATAAAGGTTCATTTGCCGGGCTTATCTGTTTTTAGCATATTCTCTGATAAAGGTAAAATTACGGATATAGCCGCAGGCCCTAATGGAGAGCATCATGCATTTATTCACACTGCTGACACCACAGACAATAAAGATTATGCGCTTTACTTTGACGGGAAAAAAATCGCTGACAGTTCCGCTTCTTTTCTTTTTGACAACTGGCAAATATCGGCCTACAGCAATCTATATTTCTCCAAAGCAGGCCAGCGTTTGTTCTTTGAAACAGCTCCACGGCCTGATAAAAAGCCTGAAGACACTCTGACAGATGATCAAAAGTATCATGTAGATGTGTGGAATTGGAAAGACAAACATTTACAGCCACAACAAAAAAAGCAGAAAAAAAGAAACCTACAGCAAGATTACAAGGCATTTTACAGCATCAAAAACAAGGAATTCACACAAGTGGAAGACACTCTTTTAGAACATGTATACATACTCAAAAAGCAGAACAGCCGTTTCGCCTACGGATTTTCAACCTCAGATTACGAACGACAAAGGAGCTGGAATGGCAGGCGGTATCGGGACATTTTTCATCTCGACTTAAAAAAGCACCGCCGTAAGCGCGTGTTAGAGAAACAAGCAAACAGTGTATCCTATTCCCCTTCGGGGCGGTATATTGCCTTTTACAATGAAAACGACAGCATTTGGTATGCAATGGACACCAAAAAGGACAAAACGACGCCACTAACTCATACATTAAAGGTGCCCTTTTACCGGGAGAAACACGACATGCCTGTTGAAGCCAGTGCCTATGGAGCTGCAGGCTGGGACAAACAGGATAACGTATACCTTTATGATGCCTTTAATATCTGGAAATGCGATGCTAAAGGGAAAAGAAAACCGGAGAACATTACATCGTCCGAAAACAAGAATCAGAAAATCCGGTATCGCTATAAAAACCTTGACAATGAGCAACTATACATTGGCGACACTATGCTCTTAAAAACCTTTTCTGTAAAAACAAAAGATGCCGGTTTTGCCTATCGTATTGTTTCGAAACAACACTTGCCCAAAACACTATACCGGGGGCCATACTCCTATAACAGATTAAAAAAGGCCCGGGAATCGAACCATATCATTTTCAGCAAAGGAAACTTTCAAAACTACCCCAATCTATATCTGTCAACGCTCGAGATGAAAGAATTAAGGCAGTTATCCAACATCAATCCACAACAAAAAAAATACCGCTGGGGTAGCGTTGAATTGACAAACTGGGTCAGCAATGAAGGCGACAGCATATCCGGATTAATCTACAAGCCGGAAAATTTCGATCCACAGAAACAATATCCGATGCTGGTTTATTTTTATGAACGCTATTCGGACCAGCTACACAGCCATTACATCCCAAAGCCTTCACATTCCGTTATCAATTTCATTCGTTACATCAATGATGGTTATATCATTTTTATTCCCGACATTGTATACCGCACGGGTTACCCGGGAGAAAGCGCTGAGTCGGCAGTAATCAGCGGGACATTACATATGGTTAACCAGGGCTATGTTGCTAAAGAACGGATAGGCATTCAAGGCCAGAGCTGGGGTGGCTATCAGGTGGCTCACCTTGTAACCCGCACCAATCTCTTTGCCGCAGCCATGGCCGGAGCTCCGGTGAGCAATATGACCAGCGCTTACGGTGGCATTCGCTGGGGGTCTGGGCAAAGCAGAGCATTTCAATATGAACAAACACAAAGCAGAATCGGCGGTTCGTTATGGGAAAAGCCTTTGGAATACATCGAAAATTCTCCGGTGTTCCATGCACCTAATGTCGAAACGCCTTTGCTGATGATGCATAATGACGACGACGGAGCTGTACCCTGGTATCAAAGCATCGAGTTTTTTAATGCCCTGCGCCGCCTAAACAAAGAAACCTATTTATTGGTTTACAATAACGACAAGCATAACCTTCGGCATTGGGGAAACCGTATCGATCTCAGCATTCGGATGAAGCAGTTTTTCGACCATCATCTCAAAGATGCACCCATGCCCTCATGGATGAAATACGGCCTCCCGGCGACGCAAAAAGGAAAAAAAACAGGCTATCAGTTAACAGACTAATTCTAAAAATGTCTCGTTATCTTTGCATCAGTTAATATCATTAGGCATGAATCATCGCCTTTGACGAACAAAAAAAATTATGCGAAACCGCTTTATAAATCCAGCCTTTGTCATCGCTTTGCTTGTAGGCAGCATCATTTTTCTTAGCTCATGCGACAAGGATGAACTCTTTGACAAGCCGGTATCCCTATCATTTTCACAGGATACACTCTTGTTTGACACGATATTTACGACGATCGGGTCTTCAACACAAACCTTAAAAATTTTCAATCCCAAAGACCAGGACATTGAAATTGATCACATCCATCTTGGACTCGGCGATAAGTCACCATTTAGAATAAATGTCAACGGATTATCAGGAGTATCGTTTAATAATATTGACCTTGCCGCCCGGGATAGTTTATTTCTTTTTGCTGAAGTTACTATAGACCCCAGCAGCAATGACCAACCAATGATAGTGACAGATTCTATTGTCTTTAACACCAACGGCAAAGTGCAAAACATCAAGTTAGTAGCCTGGGGTCAGGATGCCATTTTCATAGTAGCCGATCAACACATCAGTGGTCTCCCACCCTATAAGATTGTAGCCAAAGAAGGCGAAGACATAAGTTGGGACAGCCCCAAACCTTATGTTATCTACGGCTATGCCGTTGTTGATTCCACGGCTCGTTTAACCATTCCTGAGGGAGCAAGAATTCATTTCCACGCCAATTCAGGGTTATGGGTGTATAAAGGCGGGCAGATCAACGTAAATGGCACTGCATTAAACCCCGTAGTCTTTCAGGATGACCGTCCGGAAGATTATTATGATGACATAGCGGGGCAGTGGGACCGCATCTGGATTAATGAAGGCAGCATGGATAATGTCATAGAGCATGCCATTATTAAAAATGGCTTTATCGGCATTCAGGCCGAAACACTCAACGCACCCATGGGCAATCAACTTACAATGCGGAATGTTTTTATCCGGAACATGGCCGGGATCGGAATTTTAGGACGGAATTATCTGATTGAAGGCGAAAATATAGAAGTTGCCAATACCGGAAATTATGCCGTGGCATTAACCAACGGAGGGAACTATGACTTTCGGCATATGAGCATAGCCAACTACTGGAGTGATGCCATACGGCAGACACCTTCGCTATACCTGAATAACTTTTTTGAAGCCAACGATGGCTCAATACGATCCAACGATCTGGATGTCTATTTCGGAAACACGATTGTATACGGAAACCAACCGAATGAATTTCTTGCTGAAGACATCAAGGATGGCTCACTTTTTAATTACAGCTTTGATCATTGCCTGGTAAAAACAGATACCAC
>JBNJHE010000018.1:4459-33682 GCA_051748205.1 Bacteroidota bacterium
TTGCGTGTAATTTCCATCATATTTGAACCCAGAATAAAAGCAGAAAGCGTCCGCTCCTCCTCGGCCATAGTGGAGATTAGGTCCACATTACATTCCCGGGCACAATCCAGCACATTCTTTACAATATTGCCCTCAGCCTGCTTTTCAGAATATTTGATCCCTTCTTTCTCCAGGAACCTGGCCACTTGTTCTTTGTATGCTGACACCCGTGTTTTGGTTGTTTGATCTGTTGTTGGGAAGATCGACTGTATGATGATCTCTGCATCAAACAATTTGGCCAACTCGGCAGTAAAAGGCACTTTCTGCCTTGTTTCTATTGTATCATCCAACGGCAACAAAATCCGGTCGAAAGATTTCGGAGCAATACCTTTACGAATAACCATGGTGGGTATACTGGAAGATGCAATAATGCGATGAGCATTTGAACCAATAAATAATTCTTCAAAACCTGAGGCTCCATGCGTTGATCCAATAATCATATCCGCCTTGTTATATTTGGCATGATTCACTACTTCGCGATGTATCCGACCTTTATGAATCACATAGGTGAGTTCACTATCGTTAGATATTTGATTCTGATACTGGTCCATAATCGATTTAAACGACGCTTCCGCATGCTTAATCTGTTCTTTTTCAGTTGCCGAGAAAAGATCACCGCTGTCTTTGATCACATGCACCATTTCAATTTTTGATTTTACCTGATTAGCCACCTTAATGGCCAGGTCAAGTCCATTTAATGATTCATCAGAGAAATCTAGAGGCACAATAATTTTTTTCATAATAATCGAATTTATTTATTGATAATAAATGAATATTTCTAATTCGTTCTGCAAGGTCAAAAATAAAAAAAAACCGCCACCTTCAAAGAAGATGGCGGCAAAAAAAACAAACTTTTACTTTACAATCATTTTTTTGGTTATTGTTTGATCACTGGCATTAACCTTGTAGAAGTAAACACCGGGTTTAAAATTATTTGCTGACAGGTAGAAATTATAGGCACCGGCAGCAACAACACCTTTATCTTGCTGGAAAACTTGCTGGCCAATCATGTTATAGACTTTCAATGAAAGCCTGGCAGAATGCGTAGTTTCAACCGCAATATTGGTACGGTCATTAAACGGATTCGGGAAATTCTGGCTCACAGTAAATCCATTATCATAATGTTCATCCATGCCGATAGTAGTTCCAAAACCAACAGGCACTAACAATTGGTGAGTTACAGGGTCTGAGGGAGTTGCTCCGAGCTCAGCGGTGCTGACAGGAATAATATAATTATTTTGTGCATCTTCATAAGTAATATTGGAAGCATAGTGAAAATAATTATCGCCCCAAAACAAGGTCCCTTGCGTGAAGTTTGTCACCGGATAAGTAGTATTGGATACCAAATCTTTCCCCCAGGCAAAAATATCGGGAGAAGAGTTTATCAAAAAGCCGTCGCTATTAGGAGCTGCAAGGGTAGTATCGGTATCACCCCAAACGACAAATAGTTTTTCGCCATCTTCGGTGCGGGATGCATTAACACGATGCGTCCATCCCATTGCATCAGCACCAGCGCCAAAAAGCTGGTCATCTGATGAAACATCGTAGGTATACATTTCCTGAATCATTTCAGCTTCCCAGCCTCCACCCTGTTTCATATTTAGGTGAAAGAGTTTTATGGGTTCCCACATGAACGTATATCCCAAAGAGTCTTTATGATCGGAATAACTACCTTTGACAATAGCAAAAAGATGAAGCATTCCGTTGTGGTCAACGACAGGGTCCATTTGATAAGAAAAATATGCTTTAGTCAGGTTAGGGTTCGCCAGTGTTGGCCATAAATTCTCGATTAAGCCATTTAAGCTATTAAAATCAAAAACAGGCTCCAGGTTCCAGGTAGCACCTCTATCCAACGACTTATAAATAATCGGATGATAACTTCTGTAATCATTAACAGAATCCCGCCCGACAAAGATATAATATCCGACACTGCCATCTTCGCTCCAGGCCATAGAAGCAGAACCACCGGCAGGCTCCATATCACTTGAATCGATAGCAAAATTATGATTCATGATCCTTAGTGGATCCCAGTCTACCTGATTGGTAGCAGCATTATAGGATCCATTGACGAGCAATCCTCCGGCCCAGGAGTAATCAGTACTACTTCCTACATAATTATCACCGGCAACATGCACTGTGGAATCCGCACATGCCGTAAGGTTGGAATTAGCATGGGCAAAATAGGTCCCTCCCGGAAGGCTTTCATAGGCAAGATTTTCATTTGTGCCATCCAGTTTTACCGATCCCATAAAGTTGTCAATCCATGCTGCACCATTGGTGACAGGCCCGGAAAATACAGCGTAATTATCAGTGGCAGAAGCAGCTCCGGGGAATGACAACAAATCACCTGAAGGATAACGCATCCGCTGACCACTGCCTGGAACAACAATATGCTCATCCCAGGTGGATAAAGCTCCAAACGATGCTGTACTAATACGCAAATTATCTCCCGACGAACCATAGCCACCACCAGCACGCGCAAAAAAGGCTATCGTTCCCTGAGCCTGATCCACAGTAAGAACAGACTGATCTGTGGAAATAAGGCTATAAATATTTTGGGAAGAGGCAAAGGATTTGGCTTGTAAGCCTTTGCTTTCAGCCATGGTCTTATCCATAACCCCATGATTTTGCCCATCATTTTGATCAAATTGCATCAAATGTTTAATGTGAGGTGGATTTTTATCATTTAGTGTTGGAGCATACTTATTGCTTTGTGCAAAAGCAAAGACACTAAAAAAAGATAATAAAACAAGTAAAAGATTTTTCATAATGAATACGTTTGGTTTTTTTATAAGATTAACCTTACAAATATACAATTGATTTGATCAAAAAGAAAGCAAACCTTAAAAAACACATCAGGATTTTTTCCGGGACCGACCTAAAGTAATTAGCATTACCCCTATCAAAGAAATCACACCACCTACAATCTGATACATTTCAGGAAGTTGACC
Source organism: Bacteroidota bacterium (assembly GCA_051748205.1). Classification (GTDB taxonomy): domain Bacteria; phylum Bacteroidota; class Bacteroidia; order Bacteroidales; family PWNQ01; genus PWNQ01. Next base: position 7,450 of record JBNJHE010000018.1, read on the forward strand.
AAACATAAAAAATGCTCCGATCAAAACAAAAATACTTTTTGTACTGCGAATCAGAGACGCTCTGGAAGCTTCGATGTATTTCAACGCATAATAACCTACAAAGGCTGTAAGAAACGGACCCAATAAAGAACCAGCCAGCATATTGAAAAACGGGCGGCTATCGACAAGAAAGGGCTGTTTTAAAACCAGCATCATAATTAAAGAATACACAAACAAATAAACAACACGATTTAACGAAATCAGCAAAGGATGCACTTTTCTAATGGATACTTTTGCCACTATCATGCTTATTGCAACAAAAAAAGCGGACAGAAAAGCATATAGTGATCCCGGAATAAATATATCCTGAAGACTGCTACCGGGCTTATAACTAACAAGAAATGCCCCGAATAGGGTTAAAATAATTCCTGGAATTTCGATGCGCCTGAATGTTTCTTTTAAAAACAGTATACCCATCAATGTCACAAAAAACGGCGACACATTGCTGATAAACGACACAAAAGCAGGATTTTCCATTGTTTGAATGGCAGTAAACATGAAAGTAGTGGACAGTACTTCGAGCAAGGCGATAATCCCAAGCGTTGCCCAACTTCGCTTGCTTGTTTTCCAGATATTTCTGTAGCGACACGTAAACAAGCCATAGATAAAATTCCAAAGTACAGCCATTCCAAACCAATAAAAACCAAACTGTGCCAGATGAATATCGTTAAGGGCAGCCTTACTGAAAAGATAAACATTGGACATGGCAACGGTCGCTACCAATGACAAAAGGTATCCTTTGGATCTGTCGGCAATTAGCATGGGAGAATTAACAGCTTTACTATTGTTTTGTTTGCTTGCATCGGATCAAAGTTTTTTCCTACTACAAAAATACAATTCCCCGGGCAACAGAAATCCGCATTGTCCCATTGGTTTTTTATATCTTTGATGCTTTTAGCATACGATATTTCATCCGTACACCAAAAAAGACAAAGAACAGCTAGTGCAAGTAAGATGCTGAACAAATTCATCAAATACCAGGGACTGAAAAGCTTTGCGACATTGCTATCGGGGACAACGTTGGCACAGTTGATCGCCCTGCTGATTTATCCGCTTATCACCCGGCTTTACGGGTCTGATGACATGGGTGTTTTCGGAACATACATGACGCTGGCTGCAGCTCTGGGCGTATTGGCTACCGCTAAGTACGAACAAGCGATTATGCTGCCCAAAACGCATTTGCAGGGATATCATGTGCTGGTCCTCTCTTTGATGTGTACCTTGTTCATCAGCCTTGGTTTACTGGTAATTATTTTAGTCTTTGCACCATTGCTGTCGAATATCACCCTGGTTGCAGAGTTAAATTACTGGCTTTATGTTTTGCCACTATCCGTTTTTTTTGCCGGGCTAATGAAATCCATGGTTATGTGGGCGAACAGAAAAAAATATTTCAAAGCGATAGCAGCGAACAACATCTACCAAAGCTCCTTTGGCTCAGCATTCAAGCTTGGCCTTGGCATGCTGGGCTACCAATCCGCAGGACTGATAACAGGCACGATCGCCGGAAACGGAATCACGGCACTAATTTTAACCAGAAAAATGATCCGCAAAGATCAGCTTCTCCACCTAAAAATATCGCTAAAAAAAGTAAAATACTGGTCCCGGCATTTTATCAATTTCCCGAAATATGAACTCCCCCAGGGGGTAATCAATACGCTCTCAGGCAATCTGCCTGTATTGTTTTTCGCCTCTTACTTCTCAACTACCGCCGCCGGATTTTATTTCCTGGGATTCAATGTTGTTTTCAGGCCACTAAGCCTGATATCCGGGGCTGTGGAGCAAGTGATATCACAAAGGCTCATTGCCATGAACAACGAAAAAAAACCCATTGCCCGGGAAGCGATCAACACCTTGAAAATACTCTTTGGGATTGCTGTGATCCCATCTATTCTCTTTGGACTTTTCACTCCTCAAATATTTTCTTTTGTCTTTAGCGAAAGTTGGACAGAGGCAGGAAAATATGTGCAGATATTAATGCCATGGCTGTTTTTAGTATACCTTGCCGGTCCATTTTCGTTTATTCCCAACATGTATTATCAACAGCGCAAAGCGATGAACATCGAGTTTATCTATTTTGTATTAAGGGTCATCTCATTAATTATTGGTATTGTAAACCAGGACCTGATATTGGCTTTAATCCTTTTCAGTATAGCAGGATTTATCGTTTTGACATATAAGCTGTTTTGGTATTTTGCACTAATCAGAAAAAACCAGATTCGCGATGTATAATAAAGTGTTTGTCATACCATCGTGGTATCCTCCTCATGGAGGGGCATTCTTTAGAGACTACAGCCAAAGTATTCATCAGCAGGGCTTTGAAACAATAGTGCTGGTTAATCACATGGAAAAGGTTCAAAATTTCTCCATCAGTAACCTGGGCCGGAAGGCTTCCATAAATAAGGCAGGCGATATTACAGAATATCATTTTACACATTATCGCATTCCATCAAGGGGGCAAAGTTACATAGACCGTTGGGCTCAGAGTACATTAAAAGCATTTGAACAGCTCACAGCAATACACGGAAAGCCCGGGCTTATTCATGCACACAGCAGCATCTGGGCAGGCTATGCCGCCCATTTAATTCATCAAAAATATCATATTCCATACATTATTACCGAGCACCGTAGCCGGTTTGTACATAACAATAAAGATGCTGCAGCACTATTAAAACCACAGGACAAACCTTTCATCCGAAAAGCGCTACAGGATGCCAGCGCAATAGTTAGCGTCAGCAAAAGCATGATTCCTGCTTTAACCGCCATTAATCCAAGCATTAACAATCGCATCGAAGCCATACCGAATATGGTAGATACCGATACATTTAAACCTTCAACTACAGAAAAAAATACCGGCGACTTCACTTTTTTCAGTCTGGGCCATTTGGAGTACGTCAAAGGCATGGACCTTTTACTAAATGCTTTTACTAAATTACAAAATCAGCATCCAAAAAATATTTTTTTAAGAATAGGCGGAAGCGGAACCGACAAGCAGCAATTACAGGCTCTGGCAAAACGGTTGGATATAGCACATCAGCTTGAGTGGCTGGGTCAACTCAGGCAGGACGAAGTAGTTAAAGAGATGCAAAGATGCGATGCCTTTATTCTGCCCAGCCGTTTTGAGGCCTTTGGTGTGGTTTTCATTGAAGCCATGGCCTGCGGTAAGCCTGTTATTGCCACTGCTTCCGGTGGCCCCTCTGAATTCATCACAAAAGATACCGGACTGATAGCCAACAATAACGATAGCGATGACATCGCTGCAGCAATGAATTTTTTGATACGTCATAGCGCACTATTTGATCAGCAAAAAATTAGAACCATGGCCGTTGACCATTTTAGTCAAACTGCCATAGCATCAAAATATGCCAAACTGTATCATAAAATTCTAAAAACAAACAAATTATGATCACATTCCTGCCTTCTGACAACAAGGGATTCCCATGGTTTCAACAGAATCACATCTATTGCAAAGGATATCTTTTTCTAAGGGATGAGCCCGTTTGGGGAGAAGCCTTATGCCGTTACTTCGATGTGAATGACAAAAATACTTTTGAGAACAGGGTAAAACATGCCAATGGGGAATTTGCCGTTGTCGTAATCAAAGAAAACACAGTCTTTGCTGCAACAGACAGACTAAGGACCTATCCCTTGTTTTACAAATACAGGGCGCAGCATATGGTTATCAGCGACCTGCCGGAAAAACTACTCGATAGCAACGATCAATCCCTGTCGAATAGCAAGATCATCTCCCGGTTTCAAGCCTGTGGGTTTGTTCCTGGAAGCGACACACTGATTCCCGACATAAAGCAAATTGAAGCCGGCACGATATTTTCGTTTGTGCATGGTCAGCAGCCCATATCCAATGCCTATTTTTCCTTCGCCAGTAGCAACAGCATAGAAACAACAGAACATCAGGCAGAGCTGCATTTAATCAAAACCATAGGCGCTGTTTTCGCCCGCTATAAAACCATTTTTCAGCAACGACAATTGGTCATCCCCTTGAGTGGAGGTTTCGACTCGCGCTTGATTGCCGTGATGATCAAATCAATGGGACTGAAAAATGTCATATGTTTTACCTATGGACCCAAAGAAAGTAAAGAAGTAGAAGTATCCAAAGCTGTTGCTGGCAAACTGGGATTTACCTGGATGCACATACCACTCACAACAAGAGCGCTAAAGGAATATCCAGCCGACCGGCAGTTTCAAAACTACATGCATTATGCGGCTCGATACAGCAGTATGTTTTATATGCAGGAATATTTCCCCGTTCAATACCTCAAAGAGTTGGACCTTATAGACCACGATGCACTTTTTATTCCCGGCCATTCTGCCGACTTTATCGCAGGAAGTCATTTAAATCAACAGATAATCCAAAGTAAAAACACAAAGCAACTAGCCGAACATATTTACAATCAATACTTTAAGCTTGTACCCGAACCAATTGAAAACCAACAAAAAACCATTGCTCATATTTACGAAGCATTACAGAAAAAGACAAACACAACACAGCCAGAGGTAGTACCATATAGAATTTTTGAAGACTGGGTACTGAAAGAACGTCAGGCTAAATTCATCATCAATTCCAGCAAAGTATATTCCTTTTTTGGCTATGCTGCCGTACATCCTTTGTGGGATAATCAACTGGTAGATTTCTTCAGCTTGCTACCGCTTGCATACCGGCTAAATAAAACCCTTTATGATAAGGCACTACTAAGTCGTATTTTTAAGCCTTATCATGTCGACTTCAATCCTTATCAGGCAAAAAAGCCACTTATTAAGCAACACCCTACAACAAAATTTTGGATCAAAAAGCATTTACCAAAACAAATCCGGCTACAAAAGCTAAAGCAGTCTGATACGATCAACTACTACCCTATCACACAGGAACTAATGAGGGACATGAAAAACAAGCAACAAAAATTTTCCCACCCTTACAATGATTTCAATGAAATCCTGGTGCAATATTACATACAGCAGTTACAATTAGCTTCTACGTTTAAAAAGAGTGACTGACACCCACGCTCAGGGTTACCCCTGGATTTAAGCCGGAATAAATTTGATCATCAGCATTATAAGCCTTATAAACAGAAAGGCGTTCACTATTCAGCAGGTTTGACACATTGACATCGACCGTAGTATTTCCTTCTGCTCCAAGCTTTTTAATCATGCTAACATTCAGGCTTTGGAAAGGTTCTATGTAAATATCCGGAAACAAACCACCGCCAACAACGGTGAGCGTAGGGCCTTTAACATTATAAAAAGAAGCCATTTCAAACCCGGCATCCGCATTGCTATAAACAACACCAACATTAACAACATAGGGCGATTGTCCGGCCATCTGCCGGTTGTCGTCTATGCCTTCTCCCTTTTTTTGGTAGCTTAAGCGGGATTGATATTCATCGTCCGACATCGCAATCTGAGATTCAACGAGAGTTAAGTTACCACTTACATTAAAATTTTTCATGATGGGGGAGATAAAATCAAGATGCTTTCGAAATTCGAACTCCAGGCCAAGAAGTTGTCCATCCCCTACATTTCGGGGCTGATATTCGGTACTGGTTTGTTGTTCCGGAATACGCACCAACTCTATCGGGTTACTAAATTGCTTATAAAAAGCACTTAAAGAAATCAACTGTCCTTGTTTTTGATATAACTCCCAGCGCAGATCAAAATTATTGATGCGTGTTTCCGTCAATTCGCCATCCCAATTGGAATAAGGGAATAAAGTACCATTAAAAATACGGTTTGACAACGGATCCAGAATTTGGGCAAAGGATAATTCTTTAAATGATGGCCGCGCAATGGTTCTGGAGTAGGCAGCCCGCAGATTTTGCTCCCGTGTCAAAGCATAAATCGCATTCACAGAAGGGAAAAGGTCCAACGATTCCAGCACTTTTTCATTGTCCAGATTGCGGCCATTAGCCACATCACCACTGGCATATTGCTGATCGCGGCCGGTATGACGCTGAACATAATTCTCCATACGTAATCCGGTAATCAGCTTAAAACTCGTAAACAGCTCCATTTCATTAGAAACATAAAAGGCTAAATTATTTACATTAGACTGATATTCATTTGGGTTTGGAAAAGAATTTCCGGATTGATAATATATCGCATTCGGGCTATTGGGATAAATATTATCAGGATTCAACACATCATTCGCATCCGGATTCGACCAGGATTGTGAACCAAAAAACTGCATATCAAAAATTAAAATCTCATAATCTCTATGTTTCCAGGTATGGCTAAAGCCCATAGAAAATTCAGCATCGCTGTTTTGGAACGTATATGCTTTTGACACATCTGCTTTTGCGGTGGCATTAATTTCGGATAAGGAACGCCAGATACGTGCGGGATTCCCTCCTGCGCCGGCATTAAAAGAGGTATCCATGGCGTTTATGGTAAAGGCTGTTTTTCGAATATCCGGATCATCAGATCGTGAAAGTGTAGGTGACAATTTCCAGTCAATTTTCCAGCCCGATTCGCCCAGCACATGATTTCCACTAAGCAAAACATTCGTTAAAGAACGTTGATTATATGAAAGGTTGTCAGAATAAGCCCGGTAACCGGATTGCCCAACAGCATCACTATTGTTATCAATATCGAACTGACCGGCCTGCCTGCTGCCATTTTGCAGGTGTACGGCTGTCAGGCGGATTTTAGACAATTGGTTTTTATAGGCCAGTCCACCCATCAAACCAACCAGGACATTATGCTCGCCCATTTGCCCGCTTTGCAAAGTAGCACGCTTGAGCTCTGTAGTTTCTGCATCGATTTCCTTTTGATACTCACCATATCGGACATTGTCATAATACTTCATATCCGATTTATAGGACAAAGAAAAAATATAGCCCAGTTTATCCTCAGCAGGATTATCTTTAGCTGAATTCAAATTAATTTGATCTCCTATGGAAAAACCAGCACTAACATCCATCAGGCTGGTTTGCTGTGTCGCTCCAAGCTGAGAATCAAAGCTCTGAATAAAATCTCTCACTTCCCCTGCGGAAGCACCACTGATGGGAGTAGGAATATTTTGCTTTTGAGCACGATCAGGCAGTGCCCGGGTACCATCATCAAAACCCAAAAAGTCGGTCTGTCCTCCCTGATACGTTAAATAATTGGGGTTAAAATGCATGGATGGATTATACGATAAGCTAAGAGAGGCATCAAGTATTTTTTCGTCTGGAAAATCTTTCATCTCAATATTCAACAGACCACCGGTAAAATCGGCTGGAAGATCAGCGGTAAAGTTCTTTTTAACGACCATATTCGATATCAGAGAAGAGGGAAAAATATCCATTTGCAGGGTATTACGGTCAGGGTCCAGGCCTGGCACATCCACATCATTTAACATACTTTTGGAGTAGCGATCGCCAAGACCACGGACATAAAAATACTTTCCCCCTTCCACAGAGACACCAGTAACCCGCTTGACAGCTTCAGCAGCAGTGCCGTCACCACTTAACTTCATGCGCTCGGCCGAAACACCATCCATTATTGCATTTGACTTGCGTTTGATGGTTGTCAATGCATTTTCTGACGAGCGGATGACTTCTGCTGTTACAACAATTCCTTCCAGCTCTTCATGACTGGGTGCCATGGTCAGATTATTCAACACCGTTACTTCATTGGGTTTTACAACCACATCCGTAATTGTAATTGTTTGATACGAGATATAAGAAAGCCGCAACTCATAGGTTCCGGCTTTTAGCTGGCGGGAAAACTTTCCATCTAAATCGGTTATGGCTCCATCGCTCAGCTCCTTAACCAAGACGGTGACGCCCACCAATGACTCGCCGGTTTCCGCATCAAACACTTTTCCTCTAAGCGTGCCATTTTGAGCTGACAAATAGCAACTTAACAAAACAAACGCAATAACAATCAACTTTTTCATATCAGCAGAATTAATAACGCAGAAACAGACCTGGACCAATTAGTGTATCCAGGCCTGTTTTTATTGAATTTTTATTTCACTACTTTATTGAATTATCAACAATTTTAGATTATAAACCAGAGAGTTCACCATGTTGAAAGGCCCATGTCCAGTTAAAGACAGAGACATCAACAAAGTCAGCTGTTCCTTCTTTAATGCCTGCAGGAACAACGCCACCAGTAATATAGTCTGATAGATTTCCGGAAGGGATATCCAGATATACTTCATCAAAAGTCACGTCAGGAGCATCTTGAGGCGCAATATCAATAACCTGTCCCTGAACAATATTCCGGATGGAAATATTCCTCATATCTGTTATTGTATTCGCGTCAATATCGATAATATTATTGGAAGAGCGATCACTGCTATTGGCAATTACGAGGCCATTTTTGATTGTATAACCATCTTCGTATGTTCCTTCTGGTCCATCTAATTCAAAGTTATGGTCATCCGGAGTAATCACGATAAAGTGATCAACAGTACCTCCCCAGGATTGGTCGGCATCAAGAGCATCGTCATACACATTCCAAACCAGAGCATTTTTCACATTGACAGTACCTCCAAACCATTCAATTCCATCATCCTGATTAGAGACGATTTCAATATTTTCTACGACAGTACCAGTTCCAACACCACCAAAAGTAAGGCCATTGATTTCGTTTCCGGCGCCAATATTCGTTCCACCATGGCGGATAGAGATATATTTCAATACACCTGAATTATCATCGGCTTGATTTCCTCCATATAAACCATTAGGGTCAGAAGTAGGAATACCTTCAATTTGCACTTCCGAAACATCTCCGGAAGAATTGGAAGCAGAGATGGGCGCCTTACCCAAAACGATAACACCACCCCACAAACCATTAATGTCAGGGTCCAGGTTAGGGCTGCCAAAATCACCTGCCTCAATGTCTTCAGGAGTAATTTCATCTGCAACAGAAGTAAACACAATAGGAGCTGAAGGAGTTCCTTCGGCCATCAGTTTTCCACCACGGGCTACTAAAAGAGCTGTGGCATTTGTATTTGTACCAGCCTGCCCTTTAATGATAGTACCGGGTTCGATCGTTAATGTAGCGCCATCCAATACAGTAATACGCCCGGCCAATTCATAAACCTTGTCATTGGTCCAGGTAGTATTCTTAGAAATGTTGGAGGTGACAATGACATTTCCTGTTTCTACCGGATCACCGTTGTCATCACCGTCATCTGGATCGCAGGAGGTAAAACCAATGGTTAAACCTGCCATCAGGAAAAAAGCGAGCATTGTGCGTAATTTCATTTCAATTTTTTTCATTTTACTTAATTTTGAGAGATTTTAAATTATGATGAACTATTTTCTTTGATGCAAAAGAAAGCTCTTAATAAAACCTCTATGTTAATAGTGGTTTACCTTTATGTTAATTTACAGAAGGATGCTTAATACTGAATTAACATCACCGGCAGTTAACCTTAAATTAATATGGGATTTTGTTTGCAATATGACATGAATCCATAAATTTGCAGTCAAAAGAAACAGAGTATATTTTTAATTATTCATAAATCAAACCGATGGAAAGCATTTTTATAGTACTCGTAGGTATCCTCTTCCTTTTAGCTATTTCAGATTTGGTAGTAGGTGTAAGTAATGATGCCGTAAACTTTCTCAATTCAGCCATAGGCGCCAAAGTAGCACCTTTTCGCATTATCATGATTATAGCAGCGCTTGGCGTATTGTTTGGTGCAATATTCTCGGGTGGCATGATGGAAGTAGCCAGAAAAGGGATTTTTCATCCTGAATTTTTCACCTTTCAGGAGATTATGTTTTTGTTTTTGGCTGTCATGATCACTGATGTTATCTTATTAGACGTATACAATTCATTAGGCATGCCCACGTCCACAACTGTTTCCATTGTTTTTGAATTATTGGGAGCTGCTGTTGGATTAAGCATTTTAAAAGCCCTAAACGATCCGGATATTCATAGTATCAGTCATTATATCAACTCGGACAAAGCCCTGGAAATCATCTTCGGGATTCTGCTATCCGTTGTAGTAGCGTTTGCAGTTGGGGCACTGGTTCAATATATTACGCGCCTTGTTTTCTCTTTCAATTACCAAAAAAGGTTAAAATACCTGGGCAGTATTTTTGGTGGCATATCAATAACCGCGATCACCTATTTTATTTTGATCAAAGGGGCCAAAGAAGCGATGTTTATGACCGCAGAGACAAAAGCATATATTGCCTCACACACGTTGTTAATCATAGGTCTCAGTTTTATAGCATGGACGGTATTATTACAAATCATGTACAGCCTGTTCAGGATTGATATACTAAAGGTTGTTGTATTGGTTGGCACCTTTGCTTTGGCGATGGCCTTTGCGGGCAATGACCTGGTAAACTTTATCGGCGTACCCCTGGCGGGTCTGGCGTCATACAATGAATTTGCTGCTGCCGGGGGGGCGGACAGTTCAATATTAATGGAAGCCCTGGCGGGCCCTGTCAAGACGAATACCCTCTATTTAGTCATCGCCGGACTAATTATGGTGGTCACCCTATGGACATCAAAAAAAGCCCGCTCGGTAGTTGATACCTCCATCAACCTAAGCCGCCAAAACGAAGGCACAGAGCGCTTTGGCTCGAGTGGTTTTTCGAGAGTCCTGGTACGTCAGGCGATGAATGCCGGAAAAACATTCCGGAATTTTGTCCCCGCCTCCACCCGGTCTTTTATCAACCGCCAGTTTGATCCTTCTCAGGCCAATAATGATAAAGAGGCTGCCGGTATTTCTTTTGATAAGCTCCGTGCTGCTGTCAACCTGCTGGTTGCAGCCATACTGATATCATTTGCCACCTCATTAAAACTCCCATTATCCACCACCTATGTCACCTTTATGGTTGCTATGGGCACCTCGCTGGCCGACAGAGCCTGGGGGCGTGAAAGCGCTGTTTACCGAATTACCGGCGTTATTTCTGTGATCGGTGGCTGGTTCCTGACCGCGCTTTCGGCTTTTACTGTTGCTTTCCTTGTTGTCAACTTCATGCACTGGGCAGGATTTTTTGCCATCATTATCATGATTGCTATTGCTATAATTATGATCATACGTACTCATAAGCTCCACAAAAAACGCTGGAACAAATCGGAAGAAGCCAAATTGGCCGACAGCCGCGTAGTAGACAACACCAGCGTCATGAATAGCTGCTCGGACAGAACAAAGGAAATGATCAACACCATCAATGATAGCTTTAAAGAAATTATTGAAGCCCTCTATGAAGAAAACAGAAAACGCGCCAGGCAGGCACTCAAAAATGTCAAGCAGTTAAACAAAGACCTGAAAGAAGATCAAAATAATCTGGGGGTTACTATTTCACGCCTGCAGGAAGAAGGAGCAGAAACCTCACATTATTATGTGCAGGTCAACAGCTATCTTAGAGAAATCGGGCATTGCCTTACCTATATCGCAGAGCCTGCCTTCGAACACATTGACAATATGCATAAAGGCCTTTCCGTAAATCAAAAAGAGGAACTGGACCAAATTCAAAAATTGCTTTACGAACTCCTGGTGCTGGCGAATACTATTATTGAGGAAAATGCCTTTACTCAAATTGATACCTTAATCGAACAAGAACAAAACCTGCTCTCAAAATTAAAAGATGCCAGGAAAAATCAAATCAAGCGTATCAAACATAAAGAAACCGGAAAGAAAAACTCCATGGTGTATTTGAATATTCTTCAGGAGATCAAAAACCTTTCCCTGCATTCGGTAAATCTGATTAAATCGCATCGCGACTTTGTGATATACAACGATAGCGAGCATTTTTAGAAACTTTGTGAACCTTTGATGCCCGGCCATTGTCATTATATAAAGCAGAGCTATTAACTTAAGACGCGTGGCCGGAAGGCTTTCGTTCAACAGCTGGTGTCATGAATTTAAGGCAGATTGAATTAGGAAGCCGTAAAGGCAATATGTCAAAGACAAAGAAAAGAACAGTATAACCACTATGCCTATAACTTTTTTTTGTGAGCATATATGATTAATTACCAGAGCCATACATTCCTTATCATAATAGGAAAAAGTATAATTGCGATATGCTTTGAAACCACAGACCGGTATTTTTCGTAGGATGTAGAACTGACAACTGAATTAGAGCACAAAATAATTTTAACATCCTTTTTAATGAGATGAACAAACATTTATTCATATTATTCTTAATGCTGTCAAGCATTGTACATAATACAATAGCACAAGAAGAAACGAACAAGGGCTATACATACATCAATATCATAGATGACGATATAGAAACTTACTTGCCTCCTCTTCAAACACTTATCGATTCAGCCATTAGTAACTCCCCCTTATTAAAATATCAAAACTCATCCATCATTATTGAGGAACTGAATACAAAATCAACCCGGCGGCAATGGAGTAAATACCTTGGAGTGATATCTGATGTCAAATATGGTTTATTTGATAATCTGGTCCTTAATCAAAATGATAATGGTGACTTTTCATCAGGAATTGTAAATACGACCCAACAAACACGATATTCAGCCGGGATTTATCTTAAATTTCCATTACAGGAAGTGCTGGATCGGAAAAATCAAATTAAAATTGCCGAAGAAAAAAAAGCACAAGCTGTATATGAATATCAAACAGAAAAAAGAGAATTGCGAAAACTGGTTATACAACAATACAACGACCTAATACTAAGTCAAAAGCAATTAACAATAAAGAATGAATTTGCCCAGGATGTCCAAATTCAAAAACAAATGGCCGAAAAACAGTTTAAAAATAATGAAATTGATATATCCGAGCTAACGAGTCTCAGCTCAACATATTCCAAAGCACTATCCGAATATGCAACAGCCAAATCTGAATTCAATAATGCCTATTTGATGTTACAGGAGATTGTCGGAATAAAATTCAATATTAAATCAAAAGATCAAAAATGACCATAATTCAATTTATTCGACTTATAAAAAAGCATATATGGCTTCTGATCTCAGCTCCGCTGCTCTTAGGGATTTTGGTATTTTGGTTTACTGCCAACCAGCCAAAAAGCTATAAATCAAGCGTTACATTTTATACCGGATTGGCCAGTGGGCATTCTATCAATAGCGATAATTCGGGAAAAATTGATTACCATGCGACGCAAACAGCATTTGATAATTTTATAAATATCCTTAAATCGCGAAAAACAATTGAAAATATAGCGCTCAGGCTTTTAGCAACGCATTTGATGATGGATAAGCCAGACCCAAATTATTTATCAGCACAAAATTTTCGTGAGCTGCAAGAAATTGTTCCGGATGAGGTAAAAATGTTGGTCGAAAAAGGGGATTTGGATAAAACGGTTTATAACCTTATGCAATATAAAAAACCCAATAAGAATAATTTCATCTATGGATTATTAAACTATGAGCATCCCCATTATTCCTATAAAGCCATCTCAAATGCAGAGGCCAGCAGATTGAGTGAAAGTGATTTAATTGAAGTTTCATATGAGTCGGATGATCCGGGAATAAGCCGGCTAACACTGGAAATATTAACCAACACATTTACTAACAACTATAAAACAATTAAAACAAACCGTACTGATGAAGTTATAGCCTATTTTGAAAACAAACTGGATAATGCACAACAAAAATTATATGATGCTGAAAATGAACTTTTGGAATTTAACCAAAGCAATAATATCATAAATTATTATGAGCAAACAAAATTTATTGCCAGCAAAAAAGAAGACCTCGACGTTGATATTCAGCAAATAAGAATGAAAAAGGCCGGAGCAGAAGCTGCCATTAAAAAACTCGAATCTCAACTACCCTCTTTTGATAAACTAAAACTACAAAGCAGCGAGATTATCAATTTAAGAGACAGTATATCTGTATTAAATTCACGTGCCTCATTATTAGAAGCCACTGCCACCGGACAAGACACCTCAGGTCTCCAGCAACTGGCAATACTGCAACAACGTATTGATAAACTCGAACAAGAGCTAAAAGCAAAAGTTAGTGCGCTATATGCATATTCAAATACAAAAGAAAACATAAATAAAAAAGAAATATTATCTTCCTGGTTTAAGAATGTTATTGAATTTGAAAGCATTAAAGGCAGCCTACAAGTACTAGAGCAACGTAAAAATGATTTTTTAAAACGTTATAGGACATTTGCTCCTCTTGGCGCCACATTAAAACGGATAGAGCGTAAAATAAATGTGTCAGAAAAAGAGTATTTATCATTACTCCATAGCCTGGGACTGGCAAGATTAAGAGAACAAAACATAAAGTTCCAAAGTGATATCAAGGTTCTTTCCGAACCATATTTCCCTTTAAACCCCGAACCGTCACGAAGAAAGATTATAGTCATTGCCGCAGCTTTGGTTGGCTTTATCTTTGTTTTGTTTATAATTTTACTTCTGGAATATCTGGATGCTACCCTCCGATTTCCATCCAGAGCTGAGAAACAAAGTGGCATGCCAGTAGTTTCTGTTTTTCCAATACTTACAAACAAAAATAGCTCCATCAATTTCCCCTATCTTACTGACAGATTAACAGCAATGCTTCTTTTTGACCTAAAAAAGAAAGCTTTAAAAGTTAAAGATGAAGTAAAAATTATCCTTTTCTACTCGAGCAATGAAAAAGAAGGGAAAACAACAATTTTAAGACATCTAGCTCAAAAACTCAATGAACAAAACTACCATTATCTATACATCAATCATCAGAAAACAGAAGCATTGGGGATTACGAATAAACAGGATGAAAATGAAATCGTTTTTGATCTGAGTAAACTGCCTTCCATTGCATCTAAAAAGGAACTTATTGAAGTGCTCACAAAAACCGGTTCAAAACCAGAATTTATTTTGATTGAATTGCCGGGCATTATTTCGAATGAATATCCTTTAAGTTTAACCCAGCTGGCTGATTATTCGTATAATATCTCCCGTGCCAATCGTTTATGGACAAACGCAGACATTAAGGCTCAGCAAAATATTGAAGAACTACTTAAAGATAAGCCAGGTATGCTCTTAAACGGAACAGAACCAGAAGCCGTAGAAATGTTTCTTGGTGAGGTACCCAAACAAAGAAGCAAAATAGCCAAAGTTGTCAAAAGAATATTAGGTTTGCAGTTTTATTCACGACAAAAAATAAAGAATTAGTTGTGCCAGCCATAATAAAAAAGTTATTTCAAGACAAGAATTTTCAATCCCTGTCTGGGCATATGATATTTGCAACACTGGGATTTTTAAGTTTTATAATTCTTACCAGGAGTTTTCCTAAAGAAATATTTGGTGAATGGGTATTGTATGTTACAGCTGCGGTTTTTATAGAAATGTTGCGATTTGGCTTAACCAAAACCGCTATGGTACGATACCTGGCAGGTGCTGATGAAACGGAACAAAAAGAGCTTAAGGGATCGAATTACTTAATAGGCCTAGGCTTAACAACAGTTATTGCAATTGTTCTTATCCTTATTAATACGTTTTTTTATAAAACAATTGAAAATTCAGGTTATGCATTGTTTTTCAAATGGTACCCACTTTTAGCATTTATCAATTTACCCTATAATAATGCAATTACTATCCTTCAGGCACACCAAAGATTTGACCGTATATTATTTTTAAAATCAACCAATATTGCAAGTTTCGTACTATTTCTGGCACTGAATTTATTTTTCTTTCAAATGCCGATTTTGAGTGTCGTAATTGCTCATCTAATTGTTAATCTGGTATCATCAGTTATCGCTATTATTTTAGGTTGGGACGGTTCTCGCTATCTTTTTAAAGCTTCCCGTTCCCACATCAAGAAGATAATCGATTTCGGAAAATATGCTATTGGCACCCTCATTGGTTCAAACTTACTAAAAAGTGCAGATACATTTATAATTGGGATCAGCCCCATACTTGGCCCTACAGGCGTTGCGATGTACAGTGTACCAATGAAACTAACCGAACTACTCAACATTCCCCTGCGGAGCTTTGTTGCCACAGCTTTTCCAAAAATGTCCAAAGCAGCTATTAACAAACAATGGGATGAAGTCCGAAAGATTTTCTATACATACAGTGGTTCATTAACATACCTCTTTATTGGCATTGCCATTGCCGGCATTATTTTAGCTGAGCCTCTTGTCATTATTCTTGGTGGCAAGGAATATGCCGAAACAGCTAATATCTTCAGAATATTTTGCATTTATGGTTTGTTTTTACCACTGGACAGGTTTACTGGTGTAGCATTGGATAGCCTTAACAAGCCCTCCAAAAATATGCGAAAAGTACTATACATGACTATGGCCAATATCATCGGTGATTTACTGGCAATATTTGTTGTGATTAGAGTTTTTCCCGAAGTAACTACAATTCAAATATTAATGATGGTTGCTGTTGTTACGATAATTATGACAATTATTGGCCAGATCGCCGGCTTTATCTATGTAAACAGAGAAATTAAAATCAGCTATTTAAATGTATTTAAGTATGGAAAGTCATTTTTTCAAACGGACATAAAGGAATTCTTTAAATCACCAAAATAATGGCCTTTAACAAAACTACCGGTAATCAAAAGCTACACCAACCCTGGGTGGTTCTACTTCTGGTCCTGACGCTTGCAGCCATGGGATATGTGATATCAGTTATTGGTTTAACGGCCGCAGCAGGTTTCATTGCCCTGCCCATAATAATTTTCTTTCTGCTGGTTTTATTTCACCATCCTAAAACCGGAGTTATCGCATACCTGGTCGCTGCTTTTTGCATCAGTTATACAGCTAAGATAATTACCGGAATTCCGCTTGGATTATCAATGGATATTTTGTTATTACTAACATTATTAGCCATTATTTTCCGGAAATTTTATGAAGGCGTAGACTGGAGGCCTGCAGATTCACCCATAACCTGGGTTTTGCTTGGCTGGTTTATCCTTACACTTCTTTATTTATTTAACCCCGAAGCCCGCAGCATGGTTGCCTGGTTTTATGCAATGCGCGCTGTAGCCTTATACCCTCTTTTAACTGCAGTAATTGTTTTACTGGTTTTCAACAAACATAAACATCTTAATACTTTTTTAAAAATATGGGCGATTTTCACTATCCTTTCGGCTTTAAAAAGCATTCAACAAAAATACATCGGGGTTGATCCATTTGAACAACAATGGTTAAGTGAAGGAGCCGCTACTACGCATGTTCTCTTTGGAAAACTAAGAGCCTTCGGCTTATATAACGATGCAGGAGTATTTGGCGCTGCCATGGGGCATGCATTAGTTGTATTCGGTGCTGCCGGTTTAGATGCCCCCACACGCAGTAAAAAAATTCTTTTTTTTACTGCGGCTTTTTTGGGCTTAATCGGACTGGTACTCTCGGGAACACGCGGTGCTCTTGCAGTACCGGCTATGGGTGTACTTGTGTATTTATTACTGAAAAAAAATATAAAATTATTTGTGACAGGCATCCTTGCTCTTATACTTGCTTTTAGCTTTTTAAAGTTCACTACCATAGGGAATAGCGTTTATGAAATAAACAGGATGCGCACTGCACTCAACCCTGAGGATGAATCCCTGCAAGTACGGCTGGAGAACCAGAAAAAACTCGCAAAATATCTTGATGACAAACCCTTTGGCGGTGGAATTGGTTCTGCAGGCAGCTGGGGCAAACGTTTCTCTCCGGGAACCCTTTTAGCAGAAACCCCTACCGATAGCTGGTATGTAAGAATATGGGCTGAAATGGGTATCGTTGGCCTAATTTTGCATCTGACTATGCTTTTTTATATTCTTATTGCAGGCTCACGAATTGTTTATAACAAAATTCACAACAAAGAACTTAACGGCATATTTGCCGGCATAATGGGAGGATACTTTGGGATTATGGTCGCCAGCTATGGAAACCAAATCCTCGGGCAACTACCTATTGGTCAAACACTCTTTATAGGAATTGCATTTGTATTTATTAGTCCTAAAATTCAAAAAGAAATTCAGGAAAAATAACAGAGTGCAGTCTAAAAAGCCTTAAGAGCCCTAAATCCCCTGAAACCTGGGATTTCAGATAAAATAAACCTGGCTTGACATTCACTATACATTTATTTCGTGTTTTTCTATACGCCCTATTAATCATAAGATTCTGAGTTGACGTTGGGATTGTTTTTTCTGTACTAAACTTGCTATTTAGTCATCAAATGGTGTATATTAGCGCGAATAATTAGTGTTTATCTATAATGCCGGTTTCTTCGTTATGCATGTATTTAAAAAAGTCATCCACCTGAGCTGAACTCCTTGATTTTAAATACTTAGCAACAGCCCGACAAATAAGGAGCAGAGCCAGAACCCGACCATTATGAACAAAGCACTAGCTTTATAGACAACCTCTAATTGAGTTTATGGGAAATAATTACAATACAGATGTGAAAGAATCTTTGGTCTCCGTCATTTCAATAAACTACAATCAAAGCGCAGTAACTTTGGAAATGCTGGAGTCTTTAGAAAAACTCCAATATAAAAATATTGAAATCATAATTGTTGACAACGCATCCCCAAAGGACAATCCCGATATACTAAAACAAAAATATCCCAATATCAAGCTAATAAAAAGCAAAAAGAATTTGGGATTTGCAGGAGGAAACAACCTTGGTATCCAGCAAGCTAAAGGAAAATATTTATTATTTTTAAATAATGATACAGAAGTAGAACCCGACACGGTCAGCGAGATGGTATACGCCATGGAGTCTGATCAAAAAACGGGATTGGTAACTCCAAAAATTCTGTTTTATCATAGTAAAGAACGCAAGCTAATTCAATCCGGGGGAACGAACAAAATAAATATTCTAACCGCACGATCATCCAATAAAAGTTACAAAACGATAGATAAAGGACAGTATGATTTCGTTTATGAAACTTCCTATCCGCATGGTGCAGCAATGATGACATCTGCAAAAGTCATAGAAGAAGCAGGCTTAATGCCTGATTTGTACTTTTTATATTATGAAGAATTGGATTGGGCACATATGATAAAACGGGCCGGATATAAAATCCTGTATTGCGGAACTGCTGCAGTGTATCATAAAGAATCTGTTTCCATTGGAAAAACCAATCCAATGAAAATTTATTATATGAACAGAAATCGCTTAATATTTCTACGAAGAAATGCGGGTTTGCTAAAAGTAACCGTTGGATTAATATTTTACTCATTTATCTCATTACCAAAAAACACGATTGCCTTTTTAATAAGAAAGAACTTTATATTTATTAAAAATTTATGGAGAGCATACTTTTGGAATCTCACGCATTTCAATATTAGAAAAACACCCTATTTAACTAAAGAAAAACAAATTGAGTATTTTCGCATAAAAAAGCAAGGTTAAGATTATGGCGCTACTTTTAAACATATTAAATATTTTAGAAATAATTACTTTTATATACCTTGCATTTGCAGGAGTTTACATTTTCATATACAGTTTAGCCGGAAAACTCAAAAGGACGGTAGATTTCCCCGAGTCAGAACAAAAAAGAAAATTTGCAATTCTTATCCCGGGATATAAGGAAGATATCGTGATCGTTGATGTTGCCAAAGAAGCCCTCAAGCAGGATTATCCGGAAGACAAATTTGACGTCATCATTATTGCAGACTCGTTTCAGCCTGAAACACTGGAAGAATTACGAAAGCTTCCGTTGCAGGTTGTGGAAGTAAGCTTTAAAAACAGCACCAAGTCAAAAGCACTAAATAAAGCCATGGAATTTATCGGTGATACTTACGAGATAGCCCTAATACTTGATGCCGATAATATCATGAAACACGACCTTATTTATAAGCTAAACAATGCTTTTGACAAAGGCTATAAGGCAATTCAGGCTCACAGAATTGCAAAAAACACAAATAACTCTTTAGCGCTATTGGATGCTATATCCGAAGAGATCAATAATCATATATTTCGCAAAGGACACAGAGCTATGGGATTATCCAGTGCACTAATCGGCTCCGGAATGGCATTTGATTATTCTTTTTTTAAAAAAATGATGGCAGAAGTAAAAGCCATCGGAGGCTTTGATAAAGAATTGGAACTGAAAATATTAAAAGATTCAATTAAAATTGAATATTTGGACAATGC
Source organism: Bacteroidota bacterium (assembly GCA_051748205.1). GTDB lineage: Bacteria > Bacteroidota > Bacteroidia > Bacteroidales > PWNQ01 > PWNQ01. The sequence continues at coordinate 27,477 of JBNJHE010000018.1, forward strand.
ATATGTTTTGGATGAGAAAGTTCAAAAATCTGATGCTTTTGCAAAACAACGAAAACGCTGGTTATCTGCACAATTTATTTACTTCGGAAGGTTTTTTAAAGAAGGAATTATTCAGCTTTTCACTAAGTTTAATATTGATTTCATTGATAAACTCTACCAAATGATCCAACCACCCCGCATTCTGCTTTTAGGATTGCTTGGTATCATAACCGCTTTTCGAGGGGTATTACTTATTTTTGACGTTTCAAACAGTTCGATCTTACTGCTATCGTTTTCGCAATGGTTAAGCATTTTTATTATCACAATAATAGCTTTTATTTTGGCCTTTCCTAAAAAATACTACAATATCAAAACTATATATGCTTTAGGAAGTTTACCCCGTAGTTTTCTCACAATGTTTTTATCGCTTTTCCGCCTAAAAGGAGCAAACAAATCATTTTTACACACCAAACATGGAACAACTTCTGAGAAGTAAAAACACACAAAACAAAATATTTGGAGCCAGTATATTATGAAAAAAATTACAGTTTTGGAAACCATAAGACAAGGTCAGGTAGGAGGCGGTGAATCTCATGTATTGGATTTATGCCTAAACCTTGATCTATCCCGCTTCAAACCTGTTGTATTATCATTTACTCCTGGCCCAATGGTGGATTTACTCAAAGAAAAAGGTATAAAAACAAAAGTTATAAATACCAGGCAGGCTTTCGATTTTTCAATATGGAAAAAAGTAACTGAATTTATTCAAAATGAAGATATTGATATCATACACGCTCATGGAACCAGGGCAATGTCTAATGTTTTTAGCTCTGCTAAAAAACTAAAAATCCCTTTACTTTACACCGTGCATGGCTGGTCATTCCATAATGACCAAAACATAATGATCAGAAAAATCCGGGAACTTTCAGAAAAACTTCTTACTTCCAGGGCAAACAAAACAATCTGCGTTTCTAAGAGTAATCAAAAAGATGGAATCAAACGTTTTAATATGAAACGTTCAATGGTTATCTACAATGCTGTTAACTTGTCAAAATTTAATCCCGACAACACGTATAAAGACATCAGGAAAGAGTTAAACATAAGGCAGGATAAAACTTTGATTGGCTATATTGTAAGAATAACCACACAAAAAGACCCTTTTACATTATTAGAAGCGATGAAAATAGTAACAGATAAAGAAAAGAATATTTTCCTGTTGATGGTAGGCGAAGGTGATTTAAAACAAGAGGTTATGGCTCGAGCAAAAGAGCTAAAAATTGATCAACACATTTCTTTTCAACCTTTCCGGTCTGATGTATCCGATATTTTAAATGCAATCGATATTTATTGTTTACCGTCGTTATGGGAGGGTTTTCCTATTGGAATACTTGAGGCAATGGCAATGAAAACAGCTGTTATTGCAACACCGGTGGACGGGAACAGTGAATTGATAAAAGATAAAGAAACCGGATTATTGATACCTACGGAACAACCACAAGAACTAGCTGAAAAAATAATTCAACTGCATCATAATAAGAATCTTAAAGAAACTATTGCAAAAAACGGATATGAGTATGTAAGGAAATACTTTACAATTAATCGCTTAATAAATGAAATAGAAGGAGTTTACAATGAGCATTATGAGCTGAGCCATGATCCGCCTGAGGCGGAACACACGCACAGGATTTCAAAGAAAAATCGTGTGCTGTAAATATGATTTGCGTCATGGCGAGCACCCCTGTAACAGTGGAGGGGTAAACATAAGACCATTAATATCTAAATTATACACATATGAAAATCGGTATAGAAGGACAACGCTTATTCAGAGAAAAGAAGCATGGGATGGACATGGTAGCATTAGAGATGATCAGAAATCTACAGAAGATTGATACCAAAAATGAATATGTCATATTTGTAAAGCCTGATCTGGACAACGCCTGTTTGCATGAATCTGCCAACTTTAAGATAGTAGAACTCAAAGGCGGCCCCTATCCTGTTTGGGAGCAGTTTGCCCTGCCACGAGCCGCTAAAGCTGAAGGCTGTGACATCCTGCATTGCACATCCAATACAGCACCTGTCAACACATCTATTCCCACGATAATAACACTGCACGATATCATTTATTTGGAGGGCCTGAAGCTTAACAAAAAAGGCGGATCATGGTATCAACGATCAGGTAATCTTTATAGAAGATGGAATGTACCAAAAGTGGTTAAAAAAGCTTCAAAAATTATTACCGTTTCAAACTTTGAAAAAATACTCATCGATAAGCATTTTAATTTACCTGAAAATTCAACAAAAGTGATTTACAATGGTGTAGGTGAACATTTTCGTAAAATCACAAACAAAAATGAACTTGAAAGCATTCGCAAAAAATACAATCTCCCAAAGCAATTTCTATTTTTTCTGGGAAATACAGACCCCAAAAAGAACACAAAAAATGTTTTAAAAGCCTATGCCCGGTTCATCACTAATAATAATGATATCCCTTTAGTCATGCCAGACTTTGGTGAGACATACCTCAAAACTATGCTTGCAGAAATCGGTGAAGAACATTTACGCAAGCATATTCATCTAACCGGCTATATCATTAACTCTGACCTTCCGGCATTTTATAACCTCAGTAAACTATTCCTGTATCCGTCGCTTCGGGAAAGTTTTGGCATCCCAATACTTGAAGCAATGGCATGTGGAACACCTGTGATAACCTCTAACACTTCCTCTATGCCTGAAATTGCAAATAAAGCTGCATGTATTGTTAATCCTCATAGCCCGGAAGAAATCGCCAGCTCTATTGAAAAAATCTTAAAAAACCAACAATACCGAAAGGAATTATCGGACAAAGGAATTGAGCAAGCACAGAAATTCTCCTGGAAAACAATGGCTCAGAATTATCTTTATTATTATAAAGAAGTATATTCGAATATAAAAAAATAATTAAATGATTAAAGACGAAGACATTATATGCATTTCCAATACAACCTGGTTTGGGCAATATACAAAATCCACAGTTCAAATTTTATCACTGTTGGCTATCAATAACAGGGTTGTTTTTGTTGAATATCCATTTACATGGAAAGATATTATAATGACTTTACTAAAGAAACAAAAAGCTCCTGTAGCCAGAATGTTAGGCCTAAAAAAGCGCTTAAAAATAATAAACACCAATAAAAACAGCCAGATTCTTCATTTGGCCATCCCACCCGTTTTACCTCTACGGTTTATAAAACATGACAAACTATTCTTTAAACTTCTAAGAATAAATAGCTTTATTTATAGAAAAGAATTAAAAAAATGGATGAATAGGCTGAATATCAACAATCCTATTGTAATATCAGCTTATAACCCCTTTTACGGACTATCAATGACAGGAAAATTAAATGAAAAATTAAATGTTTATTATTGTTATGATGGCCCGGATAGGCGAAAGCAAGGTGAACGCATCGTAGCTGTTGACGAGCAACTATCAAAAAATGCTGATGCTGTTATCACAACTTCCGACTTTCTGAATGCAGAAAAAATGAAACTAAACCCTGAAAGCTATACTGTCAAAAATGGAGTTGATTTTGACTTATTCAGTTCCTGTAAAAAGCAAAATATCCACAGCAGAACAAGAAAACGTATTGGGTATATTGGCAGTTTAGACAACCGCTTTGATATTGATATTGTTGAATTTGCTATTCAAAACCTTCCTGACTTTGATTTTGAGTTTACCGGTAATGTAAGAAAAAAGTCCATCAAAGATAAACTGGAAAAATATCCAAATGTTCGTTTTGGACAGGCAATAAAACCTGATAAAGTACCCGGGTTGCTTTCGAGCTATGATGTTGGAATTATTCCGTATAAGATCAACGAAATCAACAAAAACATTTATCCTCTTAAAATAAACGAATATCTTGCCACCGGGGTTCCGGTGGTTATGACTTCATTCGCAAATTTGCCGGAATTTGAAGACTTTGTTTCATCGGCCAATGACAAAGAAATGTTCCTCAACCAAATCATTCATGAAATAGAAAGTGACAACCCCACAAAAATAAATGAGCGGGTTCAATTCGCCAAATCAAACTCATGGGAAAACAGAGCAGAAGCATTCAGCAATATTTTAGCCCGGTTCTTGAATAAGAAAACAGCAGAAAAGGTAAAACCTAATTTATAAAAACGACTCCGGCATAATAGGAAAATTACAAGCGGCAAAATAAAAAACTTAACCATATGAATCTGAAAAGTAATTTTTATCGATTTTGGAAAATCATGTCAGAACGGAAACTCCGTGATCATTACACCGAGCTAAATAAAAAAGAAATTGAATATTTCCATAATTACCAGGATAAAAAGCCCAAAAAGCAACGAAAAAAAGAAATGAAAATATTGCAAAAATACTGGGGCTGTTATCCTTTTCAATATTTCCGGTATTATATGTACAAGAACGACTGCAAGCTGAGCATCGCAGAAATGAAGAATTATATTCCCAACTATTTTGCTTACTATCTTTTCTTTCCGAAATTTTTCAAGGCTTATGGTATCATTACCGACGACAAGGAATTATCATACCGGGTATTAGATTCTTTTAAAATTAATCAACCGGCTTTGCTCCTTCAATATAAAAACGGCCTGTTTTTAGGAAAAGATAAAGCCCTCTTAGATGATAATACTGTAGATTCCATTATTCAAAAAGCAGATGCAAACAGTTTATTTTTTAAACCAACATTAGGTTTAGGAGGTAAAGGAATTATGGTCTTCAACAAAAAAAATGATGCTTTTATCGATTCGCAAAACAATAAGCTTTCTGCTGCATTCATAAAAAAGTCATTGGGAAATAAAGAAAACTATATATTACAGGAAGGCCTAAGGCAACATCAGGAAATAAACCAGATTTATCCTGGAGCAGTAAATACGTTCAGAGTTTACACTGCTATTGAGAAAGGAAAAGCCAAAGTACTTTTTGCATTTTTACGTATGGGACAGGGAGGCAACCAACTGGATAATGCAACCCAGGGAGGAGTGGTTTGTAAGATTGATATTAAAACGGGCCAATTTTCTCCCGTAGGTACATCAAAGCTGGATAAAAAATTCACGAAACATCCGGATACAAATTTTGAATTCAAGGACTACACTTTCCCATACTGGAATGAAGTAAGAGAGCTGACTTTATCCTCAGCACAAAAATTTGAAGCTGTTGTTTATATCGGCTGGGATGTTGCTTATACAGAAACCGGGGCTTCAATAATTGAGATGAATGCAGGTGCTGGATTACAATCGTTACAAGATACTCATGGCGGTGTTCGAAATGCATATGGAATTAATGATCCTAAGGAATTCTGGTACAACAATAATTTCACCCTGAAAGACTTATAAAATGCTTGCAAAAATCAAAGCTAACCCAAGGCTGAAGAATATTTTATTATGGCTAATCAGCCCCAAAAGAAACCCCCGACCCCGGTTCTGGGTAAGATGGTTCCTTAATCCTTTTATTCACAAAAAAGGAAAAGGGGCAAAAATCCGAAGAAGAAACAGAATTGATGTTTTTCCCTGGAATCGCTTTGAAATAGGTAAACTCACTACTATTGAGGACTTCTGCACTATAAATAACGGCTCAGGGGATGTGATTTTGGGAGATCGTGTTCGTGTAGGAATTGGATCGGTGATTATTGGACCTGTTACTATGGGCAATGGATCGGGATTGGGACAACATGTTTTTGTGGCTGGATTTAATCATGGCTATGAGGATGGCACTAAAAATTCCAGTAAACAACCGCTGGACATAAGTCCTACCTTCATTGACGAAGAAGCACATGTTGGCGCCAATGCGGTTGTGTTGGCCGGCGTCACTATCGGTAAACGAGCACAGGTGGGAGCCGGAAGTGTTGTCACTAAAAACATTCCACCGTTTTCAGTTGCCGTAGGTAATCCTGCACGAGTCATTAAAAAGTACAACACAAAAAAAGGAATCTGGGAAAATATTTAATGCAATGGCTATTTCTAATACTTATATATATATCACTGAATACCAAAACACTTAATGCAATTACAAAACACTAACGAGAAATTGTCCATAAAGTAAGGGTTGCATCAAGAATGTTTGGCTTAAAGGCCTGCCTCTTATTTATCGCGGGCTTGCGAAGTATTAAAAATCAAGGAGGATTTTAACACAAGTGTAACGAACAACATAGCGAAACGATCAAAAAAGAACAGATGAACCGAGCCATGACAAAAACTTTAACACACAC
>JBNJHE010000019.1:0-32839 GCA_051748205.1 Bacteroidota bacterium
ATTGAACATTGAACATTAAATTTAGACAGATGAAAAAAGCATTTACTACTTTCTTTTTGTTATTGACATTTTTATTTTCTGCATTTGCCCAGAATACGGTATCCATTGCCGGACTTGGTGCTATTCCTTATGTGAAAAATGAAAATATATTTTCCCTTGATCTAAAAGAATACGGAACGTTTGACTTCACGGGAACTATTCAACCATTAAGCCTTTCCACAGAGGTCTCCATTGAGCAGTTAACAAAGTTTCCGGGCTATGATATTATGTCGAAAATGGGGCTTGACAGCATCAAGCTGGAAGCCACTACTGATGGTTTGGCAATAAATTCAAAGCTTAATACCAGCAAGGATCTTAAACCACTTTTTGATGCCTTGAAGATATTAGCTCCTGTGATGGAAATAAAAACCAAAATCGGGAAGGGAACCTTCGAGCTTGAAGGTAAAATGTCATTCCCTGAACCCATTGAGATGGTGAAAATTGATAATCCGGGAACGGTGCTCAAATATTCATCCATTGCTATGGGTACATCAGCAGAAGTAGGTTCTATGGAGCTGGAAGTTACCACAGGTTTGATGATTAAGCCTTCAAGCGTTGATCCTGAGCTTGAAACCTATTTTACTTTTGGCTACGACCTGATTACCCAGGAAATTACTGGTGCAGGCTCATACATGACACAATGGGTAGACCCTTTCGGTATCAATACATATGTTGAGGATAATTCTATCATACTCAACGGTGGAGCACTAGAAATGGGCTTCAGTCCTGCTACACTTACTCCTTCGAATATCGGAATTGTAATTAAGGATGCTATTTTGTTTGATATTGTGTTTGATACGCACATATCCATCGCGCCACTGGATAAGGAATTTGGCTTGTATGCCAGCCGCAAAGATAAAATGACAGCCAATGATATGACTAAAATCATGCGGGAAGGTTTTGGTCTGAATGTTCCTGATGTTTTTCCTTCCTGCTATTCATTGACAAATTCTGTTATTAAATTTTCACCAACAAAGATGGAATCGGGTGAATATGAAATGGATAAGGGCTTTGAGCTATCAGGCATTGCAGAAGTGTGTAATTTGCTTACGGGTGATTTTAAGTATTATTTTGATATGGAGAATGAGTTTATTCTTCATGCTGATTTTGATGTGGATGCAAAGCAATTCCTGATGAATGAAGCACGTAAGGTAGATATGCTGGCATCAGCAGTGGATAAGATGTTTAATAATGTTGAGATAAGGAAATTATACATAGATATGCGCGGCAGCCTGGGCGAATTGAATTTAAAAGGAGAGACCAAGGTGGTGATGAATGTTATGGGGCAGGAGCACAGGTTTTCGTTTGCAGCGACACTCGATCCTGAAGTTATTGCCCGCGAAATTTTTGATAAGCTAAAACAGGAAGCTCCCGCCCTGTTCAATGCTGTGGAAGAGATAAGTAAAGAGGTGACCAAAGTTGCCAGCGCTGCTGCCACTGCCTCTATTAACACTGCTAAAGCCGGCTACGACAAACTGGGCTATTATGCAAAACATGCCACTACATGGAAAGATCATGCTACGCATGGAAGGTTTGGAAATCCTTCATGCTATGACAAATGTGTACCTGACAGGGTTAACAAGCTTACCGGCCCTGTTCATGAAGCTTCCAATAAGGCTGTGATGGAATTCTATGACAAGGTTTACGCTAAAGCTCAACGACTGGTGGGAGTTACTCCTGAACAGACAGCAGCTCTCAGGATGGAAGCTATTGGTGACGATTGGAGCAGGTTGATGAATGATCTGGACAACAAATGGCTGGCAGTGAACAGTGATAATCTTTATTTGGGATTTGATAAGGACCCTAGTGATGCAAAAAAGCTGGGTAAAAGGTACAGAGAGTTGGTGAGTAATAAGTATGCTGAGCATCGCAGCTTCAGAACAGAGCTATGGAAAAGACTGCTGACAATAGGTGATGGTACATTTCAGATTCAAAACCGTTGGAAGACCACTTATTTTCTCCATCAGAACTGGACCAATCTTAATTGTGCTACGATTGAACAGGAATGGCAAAGTGCACGTTGGGAGCTTGAGCAGGTAGATGATACAGAGTTCTTCAGAATCAAAAACAAAGCTAAAGGGACCTATATTCATATAGAGCATGGGAAGGTGGAAGCAGGTGATGTCAAAAGTGATTGGCATAGCGCGCAATGGGAAGCTGAAAGAGTTTCAGGTACTAAATATTTCAGGTTAAAGAACCGCTGGAAGGGAACCTATCTGAATATAGAATCAGGAGAGCTCAGGTGCACTGATATTGGCAAGGGAGCATACAGCGCAATGTGGGATATGCGTCCTATGCTGGATAATATAAACTGGCATTCAACAGGGGACAATCAACCAGTAGAAATGTACACGCTGGTTAGAATTAAAAACAGGCACAAAACCGGTTATCTGCAAATTGAAAAAGGGCCTGTTAGATCTACTTCAGTTTTGTCGGGTTGGATAAGCGCCAGATGGATTATCGAACCTTCTACTGATCCTCGTTATGTTAGAATCAAGAATAGATGGAAGGGTACATACCTGAATGTGGAAAGCGGTAAGCTTCAGTCAACAGCTATTGATAATGGTTGGCAAAGTGCTTTGTGGGAAATTATCAAAGTGCCGGGCACTCCTTATGTTAAGATAAGAAACAGATGGAAGGATGACTGGTATATTCATCATGAATGGAATGTAGTGGAATGCGCTACCATTAAACAAGACTGGCACAGTGCCATGTGGGAGCTTGAGTATGATATGCAACCCGAACCCATTACCGTTTCATATTATAAGAATGATGGTTGTGGTGCTTTTTACCGCAGTGGCGTGGAACTAAAAAGGCATTGTGGCTGGAGAAAAAGCTGGACTGCCGTGCTTGTTCTTGATAATATGAGCAATTCATTTACCGATTATAAGGTGTTGTTTTACGATCAGTCAGCCGGGCTTGGTGAACTATACCGGGTAGATGCTCATGGAAATATCCACCGCCTGAAAACCCATCGCGGTTGGCGGAAAAGCTGGTCGGACGTTAGTTGGGATTCCAAAACAAAACTGCTGACATTTAAGAATAAGGATGGTTATTGGGAGAGATATTCGGTTACTGATAGCGGCAATATTAAGCTTAATTCTAAACAGGAGAAACCAAAAAAGGAAGATAAAACTGAAAAATCAGAACCTGAAGGAAAACAGCCGGGGGGAAAGCAAAAGAGAGAATTCAAAAAATTGTTTTAGTTAAGCATGATGTACTGGATCAGGATTTAAAATTTGAGCAACAACGCAGATATCGGATATTTTGGACAAACACTATATAGGCTATTGTATTTGCTGCTGACTTTGTTTTTTCTTTTGAATTAGAACTGATAACTTAGTCCTAACCTTAGCCCGGTAAGTAAATGCCCTCCGGTAAATTCAAAATTTGCTGCCACCTGGTTGAAGAAAATGTATCTAATTCCCAGTTGCATGCCTACACCCGGGCCGTCTCTATGGTTTTCCCCCTCTGTAGCTTTTGATTTATATTGTACAGCAGCAATATTTAATCCACCATAAAACTGCCACTCCTCGGGCAGGTCTAATAGATAGGCCAGGTGGTAATTGGCCATAATCCCCAGACTGTATGCCGATTGTTTGGGGTTATCATCCAGTTCTGTTAAATGGTATTGCTTGTAGGCTGTAGTTAAGCCTACATCAATATGGTCGAAGATACGGTAGTTGACTCCCAGATATGCCGGGATACCTTCGGAACTGCTGCCTAGCCCCAGGTTGATGGTCGTGCTGCCTTTTGAAGCCTGACTGTTAGCATGTATGCCCGAGCTAAGACATACAAAGATCAAGATTGTTTTTACAAGAAAGTGTCGCATACTGGATGCATTAAGTTTTTGCTGGTTATGTAGTCTGCTTTACGTGTATTTGATTGTAAAGTAAAATGTGGTTCCTTTTTTGGGCTCTGACTTTACCCATATGTTGCCGTCTAAAATATTGACATAAGCTTTAGATAAGGATAATCCCAGGCCAGCTCCTTCGTATTTCCGGTTCATATTCATATCGCCTTGCCGGAAATAGTCAAATATTTTTGATTTGATATCTTTTGCAATGCCTATACCTGTATCAGAAACAAAAAAGACGGGTATATTGTTTTCGATTAGGTATCCGAATTCTATATTACCAGCATTTGTATATTTAAAAGCGTTATTCAGTAAGTTTTTAAAGATCTTTACCAGGTGTACCTGATCGGTGTAAATATAGCTTTGAGCATCTGTCCATCCTTTTTTTACCTGAAGTTGAATATGTTTATTTTCAGCCAGATCCTTGAACTCATAACTCAAAGAGTCCAAAACACTGTTCATGTTAAAGCGTGTTTTTCGAATTCCGATTTCTTTTGCTTGAATTAAGGAAAGGTCTACCAGGTTATTCAACAATGTTAGTAATCTCTTGCCACTGTTTTCAATGATTTCCAAAAACTGATAATACTCTTTCTCATTAGGATTTGAATTTTTTAAGAGTTCTGTAAAACCAATAATACCATTCATTGGTGTTCTTACTTCGTGGTTGATGTTAGTCAGAAAAGCACTTTTTAAGCGGTCGCTTTCTTCTGCTTTTTTTAGTGCCTTTTCCAATTCTTCTTGTTTGGTTTTTAGTGACGAAATATCGGTAATTACTGAAAGTGTATGATTCTGATGATTAATGATGATCTGCTGTGCAGACAATAAAACGTGTTTTTTCCTGCCCTCTTTCGTTCTAATCAGCGTGTGATAATTGGTTAATTGATTGGTTTGGTCAAATGGGAAATGTGGACCAATAAATAAGTTTAAGGTTTTTAAATTGTGATGTAATAATTCTTTTTTGGAATATCCGGTCATTTTAGTAAAACCGGTATTAACATCGGAAATCGTATAATCCGAAGAGATAATGCAAATGGCATCCGGTCGGATGTCAAAAACAGCACGATATTTTTTCTCACTTTCCAGTAATTTATTCTTGGAATTAATACGGCTGATAAAATTGGCGGTTTGTCCTATAAATGTTTCAACTAGAGGCTTGTTGATATTTATGTTTTTTGTTCTGGGTATGATGGTGATATTCCCAATGATTTGGTCGTTCTTTTTAAATGGAATACAGTACAACCGATTGATTGATAACATTTCTTTTACCTGTTTACCTACCCAATTGGATATTTTTCCGTTTGTTAATTCAGCTATGTCAAATGGTAATTCAGTGAGCTTTCCCCTTTTTAATTGACTGTAAAAGGCTGTTTTAATCTCTCCCTCCAGATTAGAAAGATCATAACCCAGCAAAGAGGATATTTTTTGTACATTTTTAAGTCCTTCAAAATGTTTTAGTTCCCATGTGTTGGTACTATAGGAGTAATCAACAATAAAGATAAGGGCTTTTTGATTGAAAAGGTCAAACAATTTTTCTCCAACATATTGATAGATGTCAACAGTACTTTTTAGCTTTACCATATCTATGGCAGTATCTGCCAAAAAACGAATACCCGTAGGTTCTTTGATGATATCGTCTTTGGGGATAAGCAAATAATTGCGATCAAGCTCTTCTTTAAGCTTGTCGATTATCCCTGCGTCGATCTCATGTGTGCCATGATCTGTTAAATGATCAATAATTGCAGCTATTTCGTGTCCCGGCTTCTTATGATTCATTTTTTTTGGGATTGTGATGCTGGATTTTGTGTCAAATATAAGGTAAATTTAGCTTGAAAAAAATGTTTAATCACATTAGAAAATGTGTTCAGTACTTTTCTTTCAGGGCTCATGTTAGTAATTTCGGGTGTTATTTTACTGTTGACCCCTTACCTTTTACAGTTCAGCAAATCGGCAGCACACTTTCAGCAACAACGCAGATGTCGGACATTCTGGACAGACACTATTTATAATCCGAAAAGTACTTCATAAATTGAGCTCTTTCAAATAACTCTGGTCTGTCAATATTTTTTTGGGATAGCAGTCCACGGAAGTCCTCAATTTTAGTGTATTGATTTTGTTCCATCCATTGGCGTAGAAAGGTGTTCATTTCTTCTATAGCGTTTAGCCCTTTTTTGTACAATGCGGAAGCTGTTTGTGTAACTTTTGCTCCTGCCAGCAGTCCTTTTACAACCGCCTCTCCATCAAGAATTCCCGTAGAGATTGCGAGGTCGGCGTCGATTTTATCTGCTAAAATCCCGGTCCAGCGCAAGGGCATAGAGAGATCTGTGGGGGCACTAAAAATGGGGCCAGTGGTGATTTTTTTCTTATGGATATCAATATCAGTATTGTAAAAACGATTAAATAAAACAAGGGCTTTTACTCTTTGGTGTTGCGACAATCCATAAATCATATTAGCAACACCGGAAAAATAGTAATGGATTTTTAAGGTTAGCGGAACTTTCATCAGCGGCCCTACTTCATGGAGGATTTGGGTATAGGATTTTTCGATATCTTCACCTGTTTGCCGGATGTCTCCCGGTAGGATAAACATATTCAGCTCTAAAGCATCCGCACCAGCATCCTGTGATTTTTCAGCAAACTCTACCCATTCACTTGCCGAGATACAGTTGACACTGGCGATAACCGGAATGTCCGTATTGTTTTTTGCCGAGCGGATAAGATTCAGGTATTCATCCACATTGTGTTTTTTGGTATAAAAAGAAACATAATTCTCTGTATCTGCATAGTTTCCATACATATTATTAACACGTTCGGAGTCAATTTCATCCAGAATCTGTTCTTCAAAAATAGATTTCAAAACAACAGCTCCAACTCCCTGATTAGCCATTTCTTCGATCTTGTTGGCCTTGCCGGTGAGGCTGGAGGCAGATGCGATTACCGGACTTTTTAGCCTTAGTCCGGCATAAGATGTGCTGATATCAATATTCATAAGATTAGTCTTTTATTGGTTTGTGCTGTTATTTTCTTTTTCCTGCTGCAAAAACAGATCAATACCACGGGCTGCTTTATGGCCGTTCGCGATACCATGAATTACATCAGGGCCCTGAATGATGTCACCACCAAAGAACAACCAGGGTTCGGAGGACTGGAAGTAATCATTCACCATCAATCGGCCCCGGTCGCTGAAGATTAGTTTGTTTTTAGTATCACCTTTCAGATAAGAAAGATCAGCGCCCTGTCCAATAGCTTCAACAATCATATCTCCCTCGAAAATGCGCTCGTCTTTGTCATCAAATTTAGGGTTGAACCGGCCGTTTTCATCAAAAACACTTAAGCAACGATGAACGCGTAGTCCTGTAATCTGATTGTTTTCGATCATTATTTCTTGTGGGCCCCAACCCGGTTCTATCACTGCATGCTCTTCACGTGCTTCAACAATTTCTTCACGATCGGCTGGCATGATATCTTCAGACTCCAGGGAAGTGGCCAGTATGTCTACCTTGCCATATTGTTGTTTTTGCATTCGTGCCAACGAGCGGGTGATATCCATGGCTACATTGCCACCACCAATAACCACAATTTTGCTGGCCAGGTGGATTTTTTCTCCCCGGGTAATTTTATTTAGAAGATCGGCAGCCAGATAGTTGTGTTTATGATCTGATCCCGGGATTTTAGTGCTTCGCCCATCGTGTAATCCGGTGCCTGAAAAGACAGCATCATAATCTTTATGAAGCTGTTCCAGTGAAATGTCTTTTCCTATTTTTGTGTTGTATTGAATTTCCACACCCAGAGAAAGGATATAATTCACGTCCTTATCAATCTGATCATAGGGTAGGCGATATTCGGGAATGCCATAGCGCATCATGCCTCCGGCTGCCTCAAAGGCTTCAAAAATCTTAACCTGATATCCCATAAGAGCCAGATAGTATGCTGCTGATAATCCTGCTGGTCCTGATCCTATAATGGCTATCTTTTGGTTTTTTTGTTCTATGCTGTCAGCTTTAAGTATGTTTTGATATTCTTCTGCCGGATTTTGGTCGGCGATATAGCGTTTTAGCCAACGTATCGACAGTGGCTCTCCCCGATGACCCATAGCGCAAACCGTCTCGCATTTATGTGTACAGATACGCCCACAGATTTCGGGTAGTGGGTTGGTCTCATACATTATCCTTAATCCTTCTTGCAGATTATCATTGCGTACTGTTTTTATGTATTCGGGGATACCCATATGAGCCGGGCAGGTGGCTGTGCACAAGCCGCAATCTATACAGCGGTCAGCTTCTCTTTCAGCTTGTTCTTTGGAAAAGCCTTTGACAATTTCTACGAAGGAGTCATTCCGTTCTTCAGGTTCCAGCATTTCCATATCCACTCTTTCGAGTTCATTAAATTCATAATCTGGTGAAGGTTTTTTCCATCCTTCCTGTTTGTCATCCCATGGTTTGCTGTCCACACCAGGCGTAAAAATAAAGTCATCAGGATTTTCTGAAACCCATTTAAACGCATTGGACATCGAAAGGGACTCGGTAGAGCATACATCCACACACAAAGCACACCAGCAGCATCTGCCGTAGTCTATTCTGGGGCGCAGTCCTGAGTCGCCATCCGTGGTGTCAATACCAGCAACCTCCACCATGTCGATGGCTTCGTTTTCGCATATTGTGCTGCATGCTCCACAGCCAATACATTTATCAATATCATTTTTATGAAAGCCCCGATAACGGGGAGCTGCTTCCCGGCTTAAAGGGTCTTTGATTGTTACTGTTGGCTTGAAAGCATTGCTCCAGGCGGTAAACGGACTTAGTATATCTTTTAGTTCTATCATTTTTGTTTCATCATTTTATTGATTTCACCAAACAAGGAATATTACTGATATGGGTTAACGCTCTATTTCAGGCGGGCAGGTTTGCAAGGAAACCATAATGGAAGCCACATCTGCTATGTTGGCCCCTTTGAGCATATGCTCTAACAGGGCAACGGCATGATTATAGCTGGGGCCCCGGAGGTTAATACGTCTTGGGTATTCCGAACCATCGGAGACCACATAAAAACCATACTCACCCCGTGAAGACTCCGAACGAATATAGGTTTCTCCAGCGGCAATTTTCCAGTGTAAAACATTGGGTGTTTTAGCTTTGAACTCACCCTTTTCTGGCATTTTGGCCATAATTTGACGGATCAGGTCAACCGTTTGCTTCAGGTCTTCATAACGAACTCTGGACCGGTTATAGATATCTGAATGATTCATCGTATATGGCTCAAAATCCAGTTCAGGGTATTTTAGATAAGGGTAGTCCTTACGGACATCACGTTTAATACCGGCAGCTCGTGCATTAGGGCCTGTAATGCCATATTGATCAATCCATTCAGGAGGAATAATGCCAATATCAATAGTGCGTTTCTTAAAGACAGCATTTTGATATTGGACACGTTGTATGCGCTTAATAAAGTCATCAATTTCCTTAAGGTTGTCTTCCATGCGATTTTTAAATCCTTTTGGCAATAATCCACGGACACCTCCAGGTAGCATGTACATGTGATACACACGGCCACCGGTGAGTTCTTCAAAGCGGTCGAGGATTAAATCGCGCAGATAAACGCCCCACTGCACGCCAATACCCAGGGCAGTTGTTCCTCCCTGCCCGGGCACTACGCGTAATAGTGTTTGTAGACGGGACATTTCCAGTGTCAGGGTACGCAACCATTGAGCCATTTCAGGTACTTCTATGCCGGAGAGTTCCTCCACTGCAGCTGCATAATTATATTCGTTGTAGTCGGGTTCTGCTACACACATTCTGATGACAGTAGGAAAGCACTGTATATACTTCCTTCTTTCAAAGAGCTTTTCAAAGCCCCGGTGCAAATATCCCACATGCGTTTTGGCGTCAACCACCTCATCACCACAAAGCGTTAGTTCCAGGGACATATTTCCGGTTACACCCGGATGGTTAGGGCCCTGCCATACTTTCACATATTTGCCCGACTTAAGGTCGATTTCAAAGCTGCCATCGGCCAGCTTTTCCGGAAACTTGCTCCGGTCGGGTTGCCAGTTGAATAGATTACTTGTCTGCATCAGGATATAATTTGTTTTTCATATGTTCTTTTGGGTCTTTTGTCTCTCTTCCCGGGCGCGGGAAATAGGTCTCTTCCGAGTATTTCTTTGTGTCAAAATCGCGCCGCATAGGAGGCTTGTCGTCCCAGCCTTCCAGAATAAATGCCTCATCAACACGCGGACTCCCGGGGAAGGAGATGCCATACATCTCAAAAAGTTCCCGCTGGTAAGTAGCAATCTGCTTCCACAGATGATGCGCACTTTCCATTACTGCGTCCTCTCTGTCAATTAGTACCCTCAAGACCACGTCGGTGTGCTTTTGTGGATGATTGACAATGTAGCTTAATTGAAAGACGTTATCTTCAATCCAATCTACTGCAGAAAGTAGTACAAAATGCGAAAAGCCTTCAGTGTCGCGCAAGTGCGTGAGGACAGAGACAAGTTGCTCCTTTCTGACAGTTACGAACACCAGGTCTTCCCGCTGTTCTGTAATATCCGACAGGCTAAAGCGGGTCGTAAGAGATGCCAGTAGTTTATCGATTGATGGATTCATAGTTGCTCTATTGTTATTTTTATGTTTGTTTGCATTGATTGTTTTGTTGCTGACTATGTGACAATCAAACATAGCTGATCTACCAGTTGTAATCGGGCATGTTCCAGTCTTTGATTACCTTTTTCTGATTGGCTTTATACCAGTCGAAGTTTTCGGCATATTTATTTGCACCATTGGCCCTTCCTTCTTTAATGCGTTTTTTTAGACTCTCAAAGGCTGCCAGGATAGCTTCTGGTCGTGGCATGCACCCGGCTACATAATTGTCTACGGGCATGTAATAATCTAAACGGTTAATGGTATTGTAACTATCCCAGTACATCCCTCCGTTAATAGTGCAAGACCCTAATCCAATGACATATTTGGGGTTTTGCATTTGCTCATACGAGCGGATGGCTCGTTTTAAGGTTTTAACGGAAAGGTAGCCAGAGATAATAAATACCGAAGACTGTCGCGGAGTCGGGCGCATTTCCACCCCAAAACGATAGGCATCAAAGCGTGGTGTTGTAAGCGGTGGAATTTCAATGCTTCCACAGCCTGTGCCAAAGCCCAGCACCCATAGTGATTCTGACCTGGCCCAGTTTAAAAACTTTTCAATGACTTTATTGGCTGGTTTGTGAACTTGTGGCCGGTCGGAACTGAAATAGTCTCTTAGCGGATCAATCTCTATCTGTTTTCCGTCAGGACTAATTACCGTCCGCTTCTCGTTGTTCGGATCCAGGAATTTGTCTTTTTTATCTTGATTTTCCATAGGTTTACGATCTTATAATATCATGACTAAAATGGCCAGTATCCCGATAATCAGAGGTATCTTCAAAAACCACACAACAGATTGTTCTATGCGGAATCGAGGGAAGACAACACCAATAAATACAGAGATAAAATAAATCAGGAATGTCTTAATAATTAATTCAATCCAGTTGGTAGCACCGCCAAAGAACAGATTCATAAATAAGACAGCTTCAATAACATGGAGGATAGCTCCGTTGGTGCGCAACACGCCCAGGAAGGTACCATGGTATTCTGTCGGCGGGCCAATGGGGATTTCATTCGGAGCCTGAACCAGGTTAAATGGTGCATGCCTGAAAATGCCCAGCATCGAAAGCAGGGCGGCAGCCGTTGCCAACGGATTAGTGAACAGTGTCCAGTTTAGTATTCCTCCTTGTTGAGCTTCAGCAATTTCTTTGATGGACAGGGTGTCGTATTGTATGGCTATTGAAATAACGGCCAGGGTCAAAGGGACTTCCACTGTCGTAAATTGTGCCAGTCCACGACTGATGCCTATTGCGGAATATGGATGGCCTCCTTCTCCTGCTCCAAGGGCCATGCCCAGCATCCCGAAAAACTGAAAGTAAAGGATCAAAACTAAGTCACCGGCAAAGGAAAAATTATCAAAATAAGGAGACCCTACGATTAAGGGCATAAACAGGAAGATACCTACTCCTCCGCTAAGGCGAAATACCGGTCCCAGGTAGTACATCACACCATGAGTGATGGACGAGCGTGTTGAATATAGCATAGGCAGGCTTAGCCAGGGCTGAAACCAGCGCACCCCAATGCGCTTCCCTACTCGTGCTACTATTTTTCGCATCAGGGCTCCCATGAGCATACCCCAGTTCAGGATGATAAATAATCCTAATAAAACCCAAAGTAATCTTTCAATAATACTCATTTAAAATCCTCCGTTTGAAAAGAGATATACGATAATTACAAAAATGATGATATGGAAGACGTATGTCTGTCCGTTTCCGGAATAAATCTTACGCATAGAGTCCCCAACGGCTGTAACGTGTTCGCTTAACCAATCCCAGAAGCGGGTAACTCCTGCAGCAGTGATGAAGCCCAGGGCTTTGTTGTATCCCGAGTACATATTATATGCCATATGCGTGGTTTCCGGTCGTTCTGGCCGCTCTCCGGCATATACAATGTTGAATTGTTTGACTTTTTTAGCTTTTCTGTTTTGTACATATAGCCAGGTAAATACCATGACAAACATGAGTCCGATGATATACATAATCCAACTGCCGTTAAAGTATCCCAGGTTGCTGAGGGCTGTGCCGCTTTCGGTCCATACCAGCTGCCCCTCAGGAAATATGGGTGCCAACATTGCGCCTAAGGGTTCAAATAACCATTGAGGCCTGGCCGAAAAAACAAAGATAGCCAGCAGCAATACATATTGTGGAATAAGATACCAGATGGGGGCTTCTCTTACCTGACGGTGTTCATCTTTTAATTGTCCTAAAAAGACAGAGTACAATATGCGGAAACTATATAAAAATGCAATAATGCCTGCAAAAAGAATGATGGTTCCCTGGAAATACCAGCCTTTCTCAATAATGGCGTTGTAGAATAGCCATTTGCCGGCAAATCCGACCAGCGGAGGGATGCCGGCCAGGGCAATGATGGCAAAAAGTACAGAGATAAACGTAAAGGGCATTTTTTTAATCAAACCACCCATTTCATACATATTATGAGTTCCCAGACGAAGCACAATACCGCCAATACCCATAAATAACATAGCTTTATAGCTAAAGTGAGCCAGCGAATATCCCAGTCCTGTCAGCCAGCCAAGATGAGTCATCATGGCAAAGGCGAACAGGATATACCCGAGCTGTCCGATGGATGAATAAGCCAGCAGCCGTTTGGCATCTTCCTGAAAGGCGGCAGCCATATTCCCTACTAAAGCAGTTAGTGCTCCAAGCCAACCAAGCACATAAGGCAAGGTCATATATTCACTGTGGACTCCGCCCATAGCTAAAAAAGTAATGATCAGGCCTAATACGCCGGCCTTTAACAAAATGGCTGAAACCATAGGTGAAACATCCGATTCTGCCTCAGCATGTGCTCCGGGTAGCCAGATATGCAGCCCCAGTGATGCGGTCTTTGTCATAAAACCTATTGCCAGCAATGTGTAGGCAATGCCACCGTATATGCCCATGTTGCTGAGCGACTCCATCATAATGCTTCCTGAGCCCGTATAGGCCAGTGCAAAAGCAGCAAAAATCAGATAAGCCCCGCCAAGAGAAAAAAGCATATAGCTTAAAGCATGTGGCATAGATCGTTTTCCACGTATGATAAGGAAGTAGGAGCCCGCTGTCATTAGTTCCCATCCAAAGAAAAACTGTAGCAGGTTGTCAGCATCTATTAGCATGCCCATCCCCAAAAACATTATCATGGTTACCGGATAGAACCCAATCCGTTTTCCTTTGTTTGTAAAGCCTGGTATTAAGGTTAATAAGCCCCCAATTAAAAAGATAAAAGCAAAAATAAAGTATAAGCCTTGCTGTTCAGGAAGTATCAGATAGGTGTAATAGGACAGGCCTGCAATGGAAATGATGTTTTTGATCCATGCCGGCAAAAAGTCTAAAGCAAACAATATGGCAATAAAGGCCAGGGGCAACCAGTTGATGGTGTCACCCATTGGAAAATAATGACTTAGTAAATAGCCAATGCCATAGAGAAATACAGCAAATATGATGGTGGGTAGCGTTTTGTTTGGACGGATATCGATTTGGGTGGCTGGATCAGCTTCTTTTTTAACTGCATAACCAAACCAACGGAACAGGTAGACGCCTTCAATAAGAGATCCAAACAATATCAGCCCTAACCAGAGAAAGTGCCCTGTGGAAGATAATTCTATAATGAGCTGCCACTTACCAAAGAAGGAGGGGAAGGGTGGAAAGCCAATGAGAGCAAAGACAAAAGTCCCCATTAAAAAGAGCATCTCAGGATGCTTGCGAATGATTCCCCATTTTTTGATGTCTGTGGTTCCTGCTATTCCTGACAACCAAAAGAAACCGGCCTTGGCCATAAAGTGTGTTACCAGGATAGCCAGCAATATCAATTGGATGTCAAACCCGACATAAGGTTTCATTCCAATAATGGAGATCATCAGGCCAATTTGGCCAATGGAAGAATAGCCCAGGAGCCTGCGTGCATCCGTTTGTTTGAGGCCCATCAGGTTAGAAGCAACAAAAGTAAGCAGTCCAACCCAGATCAAAATATCGAGATGTGCTATTGTTCCAAGCGGCATGATTTTATACAATGCAAAGAGCATGGCTGTGGCAGTGCCGCCGGAGATAACAGCAGATAGCCCGGGATTGGCGGTCTGATAAACATCAAGTCCCCAGCCATTGGCAGGGAAAGGTTTTAATTCTAAAATTATCGAGATTAGCAGCAGGAAGAAAGCAACAGAAACTCCTTTAACCGGAAGCAATGCAATGGCAGTAAGGTCTCCTAAGAATAATGAGCCTCCAAAATAGTAAATAAAGATTGTTCCTATCAAAAAGATACCGGCAATCAGGCTGGTCGCCAGCAAATATTTAAATCCGGCAGAGAGGGTTTTTAGATTTTGATCCAGTAGCATTAATCCGGCAGTGGCAATGCTTGCTATTTCGAGAAAGACAAAAAGATTGAAGAGGTCCTGTGTCATAATAATAACGTTCAGGGCCATGATTAAGACCAAAAAGATCATAAAGGCATTTCTGCCAATGCTTTTGAGTTTATCCAGGAGATAAATGCCGCTAAGCAATCCTACAAGGTTGATTAATAACGTAATGACAGCTTCATTAAGGCCCATTTTTAAGGTGATAGAAAATGGGGGTACAGCTCCTGCAGTAAAGATGAATTCCTGAGCAGAATGTCCTGACAGGTAATGAAAGAGCCACTGTCCTGAGATAAAGTTCATAAATAATAACCCCAGAATGCTCAAAACAGCCGTGAGGTTAAGATTATTTTTGGGGATAAACCCCAGGGCAAAGGCCAGGCCCAGGCCGGTTGCGATTATGAAGATTGGTGTTACCATTTCAAGTCTTTAAAATTACTGATGTTTAACGATCCTTTTTCTTTATGCAGCCTGACAGTGTAAGCAAGCATGAGTGCTGTGACAGCCAGCCCGATAACAATGGCGGTTAAGACCAGTGCCTGAGGCATAGGGTCTACCACCTGGTTGGCAGCATCTGCTTTGTCGACAGCATCATCCAAAATGGGAGCTGTGTGATTACGGATGTAGCCAATACTAACCATGATAACGTGAAGCCCGGTATCAAAAAGCGAGAACCCAATAATCATCCGTATTATATCTTTGCGGGCAATGACCCCCCACAGACCTGTCAGAACCAGAAGGCCTCCTGTAAACAAGGTGATATATTCTAACTGAAATTGTTCCATGGATTAATTTTCTTTTTGTATTTCATGCATATGCCCAACGACATTGGATAGTTCGGCCCCTACTTTTAAACCAATAAAGATGTATATGAGAGGGATAGCTCCGGCACTAAAGAGAGAGCCGAATTTTCCCAGCGGCAGGAAAGAGGTGTCAAGGAATCCTCCGGCCAGGGCAATGCCTAAAAGGCCAAGAAGGACAAAAGAGAATCCACTTACAGACTCTACCCAGGTAATGGTTTTGTGCGACAGGCTAGCCTCAGGGAATGCCAGCAGCATAAGGACAAAGCCTGAGCTAATGACGGCGCCGCCCTGGAAACCGCCTCCGGGTGTGAGATGACCATTGATAAAGATATAGGCTCCCAATAACATAGTGCCGGGGACTAAGATGCGTGCTGCTGTTGTTAGTATCTCTGTTACCCTGCGCCGGGGGTGGAATTCTTGCTTGCTCGCTTTCATGAAAAATGCTATGATAGCAGCTACGGTAAATAAAATGGTTACTTCACCCAGGGTGTCTAATCCGCGGTAAGTCACAAGAACGGCAGTGACCAGGTTGGCTGCACCGGTTTCCCCGGGCCCTGTTTCTGCATAGTAATGCCCTGTTTTATTTAACTGTTCATTGCCTTCAAAATCTGAAAACAACTGCCACATAATGATGCCTGCAAAAACAATGGCTAATAAATAGATTAGTTTTCTAATCATGGTTCTGTTTTCTTATTTTGTTAATCGCATAAAAGAATATGATGGTAGCCAGTCCACTCCCAATGGCAGCTTCTGTCATTGCAACATCAGGAGCCGCCAGAATCAAATATAAAATGGAAGCCAGCAGGCTAACAATGCCGGCAGCAATCACTGCCACCGCAATTTTTTTGGAATAAATGGCCGCCAGTGCCATGATAAGCATAAAAATGCCGATGATTAGCGCAATCCACGTCATATTCATAATGGCTCCTCCGTTTTTTTGTCTTGTCCGGGCTTGTTTTTGTTTTCCAGTTGGTCAATGACCGTCTTTTTTGTTAATGGCGTTTTGATATAGTGCGCTGCGCGCGCTAAAACGTGCGAGGATATTGGGTTTGTCATTAGGACAAACAGGATCAAAACAATAATTTTCCCAATCCAGCTGAGGTGAATAAGGCCAATGCCCAGTAAGGTAAGGATGGTCCCCAATGTGGAAGCTTTTGTGCCAGCCTGTATGCGCGTATACAGATCGGGCATCCGCACTAAGCCCAATGAACCCAATAAAAGAAATATGGATCCGATGAGTGTGATTATCGCGCCTATGATTTCTATTATTTCCATATTAAAAAAGTTCTTTTTCCAGATATTTAGCAATAATGATTACAGCCAGAAAGCTGAGCAAGCCATAAACTATGGCAATGTCAAGGTATATAATGCGTCCGGCAAAGTGCGCAATTAATGCAATCAGGCCTATGGATGATATGGTCATAACATCAAAGCTAACAGTGCGGTTGGCTGTGTCCGGACCTTTAAAAAATCGATATCCGGAAAGTACGAGACTTATCAGGATTATCGTGGTGGCAATGGTTAAAATGGTATTAATCATAGATTTCCTCCAAATATTTTTCAAAACGACGAATGATGTTTATCGACATTTCTTCTGTTTGTCCTTCCTTAATGTCTATGGAATGAATGTAAAATGTATCATCGATGATGTCTACAGTAAAAGTGCCCGGTGTTAAAGTAATGGAGTTGGCTAATATCATGCGTCCCATCTTTGATTTTATCCTTGTTTTGGCTTCAATAATGCCCGGATTAATAGGTAGCCTGGGCGAAATGACACGGCGTGCTACATCCAGGTTGGACTTGAATAACTCCCATAAAAAAACCGCGATGTAAAGCAATGTATAGCCAAATGCTTTTGGGGTGGTTTTGGCTTCACTGAAAATATGACAATGCCGGCAAAAAATTACAATGATCCCAACAATCAATATTAACCCCGGAATTAAAAACTCCAGCTTAAGTGTGTTGGTTAAAAGGATCCAAAAAATCAATAGGATCACAAACAGATATGCAGCATTTTTTAATCTCATGATGTTAACTTTTTTGAATACTTTTTCCTGTGCTATAAAGTCCTCCTGGTGCTTTATGTATTGATATCATCCTAAGTATTTCGTAATAGTTTTTGTGTAAATTTAAAAAAATGAACGTACAATGGAAAATGGTTCGTGCTTGCAGCACATTTTTTCTTGTTACAAAAGTAACAAGTTGTCTTTGTTGGACCGATTATATGTCAGGGCTTGCCGAAGGATTGGTGATATTCAGGCGCTAAATTAGAACGTTTCTAAAATATGAATTCAAATAACCATAAAACAGCTTGTTGTATCTTTGTTGGCAGAAGATAACACAAAAAAAAATCCTTGCATGCTTTTTCTAAACTGACAAGAAATAAGCGAAAAAATGATTGATTCCAGAAAAAAAATTGATATAAAAGGAGTATTTCAAGGGTGTTTAAAAAGCAGTATAAAGTGCTTGTTAAGCTTTATTACTGCGATTGTGAAAAAATAAGAAAATAACTTTGTCCATTTATTGTTTTTTGGAATTGATAAACAAGCAAGTACAATTTTTTATTCAATTTTTATAATGAATGCGTATAAAAGTTTAAAAAGGCTAGTCACAAAAACTTATTTTTGAAACAGCAAAAGAGACGCCGCCGTCGGCTAAACAAAAATAACCGGAAATATGAATTTAGCGACTATAGACTGGATAATAATTCTGCTATATTTTTTAATCAGTATAGGGATAAGCCTGTACATGTCGAAGAGGGCTGGACGTAGCACCGGTGATTTCTTTTTAAGCGGTCGAAAGCTCCCATGGTATATTGCAGGTACGAGCATGGTGGCCACCACTTTTGCTGCAGATACACCGCTGGCGATCACCGAAATGGTTGCTGAAAATGGCATTGCCGGTAATTGGCTATGGTGGAATATGTTGTTTGGGGGGATGCTAACGGTATTCTTTTTTGCCCGTTTTTGGCGACGGGCAAATATTTTAACCGACTGTGAGTTTGTCAGTATCCGCTATAGTGGCATGCGTTCACGTTTTTTAAGAGGATTGCGTGCGGTTTATATTGGCGTTTTCATGAATGTGATAGTGATTGCCTGGGTAAATCTGGCCATGGTAAAGATCGTTAGTGTAATGTTTCCGGATATCACTTTTTTTGGCATAGACAGTATTCAATTTGCAGGGCTAAGGCTCAGTTCGGAACTTTTAATAGTCGGCTGTATAATGTTGTTTGTGGCCCTGTATTCTTCATTATCCGGATTGTGGGGTGTTTCGCTCACCGACACTTTTCAGTTTGTGGTGGCGATGGCTGGCTCTATAGCTCTGGCTGTAATGGCTTTAAATCATGCTGATGTAGGGGGGATAGTTGGTTTAAAAGAGAATTTGCCTGCCTGGATTTTTGAATTCACACCGTCTTTAGGTGATCAAGGGGTGGATCAGTCCGGCGGGGATATTTTGAAAATGGGAATTGTTGCCTTTGTCGCTTATCTTGGTGTTCAGTGGTGGGCAAGTTGGTATCCGGGGGCAGAGCCTGGTGGGGGAGGTTATGTTGCTCAGCGGATGATGTCAGCAAAAGATGAAAAGCATTCGTTGTTGGCTACGTTGTGGTATAATATAGCTCACTATGCTGTGCGTCCCTGGCCCTGGATAATCGTAGCCCTGGCAGCGCTGGTATTGTACCCCGACGCTCCGGATAAAGGAGCAACTTATGTTATGGTAATCAGGGATATTATGCCTGCTGGCTTGCTTGGCTTGCTGATGGCTGCGTTTTTAGCTGCTTATATGTCAACAATTGCTTCCCAAACAGTTTGGGGCACTTCCTATATCATCAATGATTTATTTCGTCCATTTATAAAGCCTGGCGGCAGCGAAAAATACTACGTAAAGGTTTCGCGCATTACTACTTTTGTTTTGTTGTTTTTTTCATTGCTGGTGACAACCCAGTTTGATAAGATTTCGGATGCCTGGCGCTTTATTTTAGCTTGCAGCGGTGGCATAGGATTGGTTTTGATTTTGCGTTGGTTTTGGTGGAGGATAAATGCCTGGTCAGAAATTGCCGCCATGTTGGCACCTTATCTGGTGTATCCCTACCTGAAGACACAGACAGAACTGCCCTATGAGTGGATCTTGATTATTATTGTAGCATGGTCTACGGTGATATGGGTAGCTGTAACATTTCTGACAACACCAACGCGCGAAGAGACCTTAAAGTCTTTTTATCGACGTGTGCATCCCGGAGGTTGGGGATGGCGGAAGATATCATCAGAAATGCCCGAAGTAAAAGGCGATGCTGGTTATGGACGCTTGATGTTGAACTGGCTGGCCGGTTCGGTGATGATTATGTCAACACTGTTTGGAACAGGGCGTTTAATCTTTGCTCAATATCAGGCAGCATTAATTTATCTGGCACTGGCCTTAATCTCCGGGCTTGTCATTGTCTGGCAGATGAATAAACTGGGGTGGAAAAAAGCGATCAAATAGTGCCCCTATTAATCATTGTTTACTTCCAGTCGAAATCCTAAACTGTGAACGTTTTTGATTCGAATGTTGTTATCTGTACGCAAATACTTCCTTAAGCGCGTGATGAATACATCCATACTCCGGCCGGAAAAGTAATCGTTTTCGCCCCAGATTTCCCGTAGTGCTGTTTCACGGGACACCAGATTGTTTTGATTCTTTGCCAAAAGTGCAAGCAAATCTGCTTCTTTTCTGGTAAGCGGTGTGACATGCTTCCCCATTTTGAGTGTTAGGTTATAGACATCAAAAGTGAAATCTCCAATCTGATAAATCTTACTCCTTGATTCTTCGGCGATTAAGCCAGCGCGCTTTAAGATTGCTTTAATGCGCAAGCTTAATTCTTCCGTGCTAAAGGGTTTGGTTAAATAATCATCAGCACCAATCTGAAAACCCTTAATGCGATCTTCTTTTAATGTACGTGCAGTAAGAAATACTATCGGGGTTTTTTGATCATGCTTACGCAATGATTTTGCAATTTCAAATCCATCAACATTTGGCAACATGATGTCTAAAATGCATAAATCATATTTGCGCCGGTTAATTTTTTCCATTCCGTATTGACCATCTTTTTCCAGGTCTACAGAATAACCTTCGTTATAAAGGAAATCCTTTAAAACTTCTCCCAGGTTGGGGTCATCTTCTACCAGAAGAATTTTTGTGGGTTGTTCTACCATAGTATGTTTAATTATGTTAGCAAAGATAAAACAAAATTTAAATAACTCAATTTAATTTTTTATTTTGTTACAGGAAGATAAACACTAAAACAAGTTCCTTGTTCAGGCAGGCTTTGAAAAGATATGCTTCCTTTATGCTGAGCTACCATTTTTTTAACATAATATAAGCCAAGTCCAAAGCCACTTTTCCCGGTTTTTTTGTGCTCCGGACTACGATAAAACTGGGTGAAAATATTTTTTTGATGTTCAGCCGGAATACCATAGCCATAATCACAAATCTCCATATGTATTTTGTCTTTAGTGTCGTTGTTCGTACTTATGTTTATGTTGGGTTTTTCTTTACAATACTTGATCGAATTTTCCACAATATTTGTGATTACATGAACCATATGAACAGTGTCAGCATAAATTATGCTATTGGTAGCAATGAAGTGTTTTTCTATTTTCCCATTAGTCTGCTCAAGTTGAATATGTAGTGATTTTATTGCTTCATCTATCAAATCGTGTAAATCTGTTTTTTCAAAATTCAGCGACAGGTCGGCACGGTCGATCACTGTTAATCCCAGCTGCTTTTCGATTAATTTCTGCAAACGGGTATTCTCTTCACTAATGATTTTTAAATACTTTAATGACAGGGGTGTTTTGGTGTTCTGTCGTTGACTTAACAGTAGTTCAGATGCTGTTTGTATGGTTGCCAGAGGCGTTTTGTATTCATGGATTAAATTGTAAATCAAGTCCATTTTTTCGCGTGTTTTTTTCTTTTCCTTTTTCAGAATAGCAGCCGTGCTAAAAAAGGCATAAAACATAATGACAATAAAGGCCAGGGAAGTAATGACCCAGAATTTGACCTGGCGAAAGGCTCCGGACATTTTTATTTCAGAAAAAAGGATTAGTTTGTAATGATCCTTTGGGAAATCTTTACTGAAAGTACCCTCTGGCGTCCTGCTCCCTTCAGGCAAATTCGAGCTGACAATATCATTCGTTTGCGTGTTTATGATACTATAATAGACTGGCTTTTCCAGGGCTAAATCTTGTATGTTTTCTTTTAGCAGGGAGTCTGTAAGTGCCTTGTTGAATTGGTCTGTCCCATGCGATGGTTTGCTATAGCCAGAGTTTAGTGTGTCGACATTGATTATTTGATGGATTGTTTTTGTCAGGGCGGTATTTACCTTTTTGCGTTCTTGTTGATACGCAATTGTAAAGGAGTCGTGTAACCAGATTACCTGACTTGCCAGGATGCCAATCATTGCCACTAAGCCAAAAATTATAAGAATATTTTTATGAGTTGTTTTCATGGCAACGGAGTATTGATCTGGAATATCATGGGTTTCGATGTTTGATATTTCTTTTACTCAAAAGCTTGCTATATTACTATAATTCTGGCTTTGTTGTCAATACTAATGTTAAAATTACTGCTAAATAAAATACTAATTTTAGTGGCAAAGATAATAAAACATTTTGTTATTTTGGATTTTTGTTGTTGGCTGTCAAAAGCCTGGGTGTTGTTACCCTGTTTTTGTTTTTTGTTTTTAGGGTTTGGGGTAAATAGTTGCTGAAAATCAAATGTGACCTTTTTAGTCTGAACTCATATCTGCTAAAATATTTCGCCTTATTTTTGTACAAAAACTAAATGATTTCTTTTCCAAATGCAAAAATCAACTTGGGGTTGTATGTTGTAGCCAAACGCACCGATGGTTACCATAATATTGAATCCGTATTATGGCCGGTTCCCTGGAATGATGTTCTGGAAATAGTTCGTTCTCCCAATGGTCAATTTGAGATGGGAGTCAGTGGAATCAGTCTGGATGTTTCCCGGGAGGAGAATTTGGTTTTTCAGGCCTGGCGATTAATGCAAGATCATTTTTCTTTGCCAGCGGTTCATATTCATTTGCATAAAAATATTCCGATGGGTGCAGGATTAGGAGGAGGTTCTTCTGATGCGGCTTTTACAATCAAGATGTTGAATCAACTGTTTGCTTTAAATCTGAGCAAAAGAAAGATGCAGTCGCTGGCACGAAAAATCGGGAGTGACTGTATTTTTTTTATTGACAACATTCCTCGCTTTGTTGCCGGAACCGGAGAGTTGTTATCTGAAACAAAAGCCGATCCTGGAGGATATCACATAGGGATCATTAAACCTTCGGCACATATTTCTACTGCTGAAGCCTATCAAAATATTATGGCCCGCCCGGCGCCCCGTGGCTGGGAAAAGAGAATACGCGATTCCCGGCTGTGGAAAGAACATATCCATAATCAATTTGAAGAATATGTGATGGCGCAATATCCTTCATTGCTGGATGTTAAAGAGAGGATGTATGCCTATGGTGCTATTTATGCCTCTTTAACAGGAAGTGGATCAGCGATATATGGTCTTTTCAATGAAAAGCCGGACATGGCAAAGTGGTTTCCGGAATTTTTGAACTGGCAGGGGCGGCTATAAAAGAATTACTTGGGCGCCATTCTTGTGATGAAAAGCCCTATGATTACAAAGACGAAATTTGGCATCCATACGGCAATCCAGGGCTGAAGGTCGGATTTTATAGCAAAAGTTGTTGAAATTTGCTCAAACAAAATAAACGAAAAGCTGATCATCAGGCCTGCTGCTAAATTTAGGCCGATACCACCACGTGTTTTTCTGGAGGCCAAAGAAACGCCTATCAGTGTTAACACTACCGTAGCAAACGGAAACGCTATGCGCTTATGTTTTTCTACCTTATAGACATCAATATTTCCAGAGCCACGCGTTTCTTCTCTTTTGATAAAATTCCTGAGTTGTAGATAATTCATTGTGGCCACAGGCTTAACTTGATGTGTGAAATCGTCAGGGGTTAAGGGCATGACCGTGTCGGTTTGCTCCATTAAGCTTAAACTTTGACTATGGCCGTCAAAGATGCGTTTGCTGTATTTGTCCAGAATCCATTGCTGATTTGTGCTGTCCCAGCGCAAATATTCACTGGTGATCTTATATTGCAGGCCCTCATCTGTAATATGTTCATGTGTGAAGCGGAAACCCGTGTTTGACCTTTGGTTGAAGCTTTGCACATAAACATAATCGTGCTTTGATGTCTGTAAATGGATGTTCCTTTCCCTGGTGGGTTTGGAGTCGTGGATGTATTTATTTTCGAAGGCTAAACGCGTTTCATTAGCCATAGGTATGGTGAAATTCGCCAGGTAAAAGCTCATGGTTGAGATCAGAAAGGCTGAAAAAAGAAAAGGAAATAGCATGCGCTTAAAGGAAATCCCACTGGATAATATTGCGATAATTTCTGTGTTAAAAGCCATTTTACTGGTGAAAAACACAACGGCAATAAATGTAAACAGAGGGCTGAAGAGATTGATGAAGTATGGGATAAAATTAAAATAGTATTCCACAACGATTTCCTGGAGTGTGACGTGATTTTCGATGAAGTCATCAATTTTTTCAGAAATGTCAAAAACAATAACAATCAATATGATAAGGCCAATAGCCACAAAAAATGTGCTGAGGAATTTTTTTATAATATATCGGTCTATTCTCTTCATGCTAATCATTAACAATAATTACACAAGAATATTTTATGGTGGCACAAACTACGCTCATAAACGCTGCTGAATTTTCGGTAAGAGGTGATTTTTCCATGTAGCGAAATCCCCTTCTTGAATATGTTTTCTGGCTTCTCTGACAAGCCATAAGTAGAAACGCAAATTATGGATGCTGGCAATCATTGGCCCCAGACTTTCTTTGGCAATAAACAGATGTCGGAGGTAAGCCCGGGAATACTGTTGATCGACAAAGGAATCGCCCAAAATGTCAACAGGAGCAAAATCATCGGCCCATTTTTTATTTCTGATATTGATAATGCCCTGCGATGTAAAAAGCATTCCATTTCTACCATTGCGTGTTGGCATCACACAGTCGAACATATCAACACCCAGGGCAATGCTTTCCAAAATATTTGCCGGAGTGCCGACACCCATCAGGTAGCGGGGTTTTTCCGTCGGCAGGATCCGGCATACATGCTCTGTCATTTCATACATCAGCTCATGCGGTTCTCCTACTGAAAGTCCTCCTATGGCATTGCCTTCACGATTATGAGCAGCAATATATTCGGCTGATTGTGTCCGCAGGTCTTTGTAAACACTTCCCTGCACAATAGGGAAGATGGTTTGCTCGTAATTGTATCGTGGAGCGGTTTGGTCAAAGCGCGCTAAACTGCGGTCCAGCCAGCGATGGGTTCTTTCCATGGCTTCTTTGGCATAGGAATGGTCAACCGGATAAGCAGTACATTCGTCAAAGGCCATCATGATGTCGGCACCAATGCTTCTTTGAATGTCCATGACATATTCAGGGGTGTAAAAATGGCGGCTGCCGTCGATATGCGATTGAAATCGCACTCCTTTTTCTTCTATTTTGCTGATATCGGCCAGAGAGTGTACCTGGTATCCACCGCTATCGGTTAAAATGGGTTTGTCCCAGCCGTTAAACTTATGCAGCCCTCCTGCACCTTCGATGATTTCCAGGCCCGGCCGTAAATACAGATGATATGTGTTGCCCAGAATAATGTCTGCCCGGATGTCCTCTTTGACATCACGCATGTGCACAGCTTTAACGGTACCGGCTGTGCCAACAGGCATAAAAATCGGCGTTTCTATTTCTCCGTGAGCTGTTGTGATTAACCCCGTCCTGGCGCTGCTCTTGTTGTCTTTTTGCTCTATAACGAATTTCATGCTACTTTCTTAAGCTGCAAAAATAAGCATTCCTTAAAACTTTTTTCTGGTGGCTTATTTAGTGTTTGTCTGTAAAGTCGAGTGTCTGTCAATAGATGCAGTGTTTGATTTTAAACGGCTTAATAATGCCGGCTAAAGGGGGTGTCCGGATTATGCCCAGTTGTTATATGCGCTGCTATTCAGAGAGTCAACAGTATGATAATTTGTTTATAAGTTTTTTATCGGTCCGGGTAAAAAATTCATTGTTCCTTATAATTTTGTTCTTATGAACTGGCATGAATACATTCCTTTAGATTTTTCTCTCGACGGGCCCTGGGGCGTTGTTTTTGTTGTTTTTGCTGTTGTATGGCTTATGCTTATGCTATATTACTGGTTTGTTTTTAGTCGATTAGCATTTGTAAAGCCAGCGCCGGCGAAAAAGAGCAATATGCAGGATTGGCCTCCTGTCTCTGTGATTATTGCTGCGAAAAATGAATACTATAATTTGTCATCATTTTTGCCTGCAATACTCGAACAGCAATATCCAACATTTGAAGTTATCGTGGTTAATGACGCTTCGCGGGACGAGACATCAGAGCTGCTGGAGGACTTAAGCCGTAAATACAAGCATCTGAGACCCATTCATCTCTACAATAATGTCAATTTTTTTAAAGGGAAAAAGTTCCCCTTGTCTATGGGAATCCGTTCCGCTCGTTATCAGCATTTACTGTTGACAGATGCTGATTGCAAGCCTGCTTCGGCGCACTGGATACGCGAAATGATGGCTGCTTATAGGCAGGATACTGAAATTGTGCTGGGCTATGGAAAATATGAAGAGAAGAAAGGCTTGACAAATCTGCTGCAGCGTTATGATACCTTATATACCGCCATGCAATACTTCTCTTTTGCGCTGTTGGGAATGCCTTATATGGGAGTGGGGCGCAATCTGTCCTATAATCGCAATTTGTTTGATCAAACCAAAGGCTTTTCATCGCACTACAGAGTAACCTCCGGTGATGATGACTTATTTATTAACAAAGTGGCGTCAAAACAAAATACACAGATATGTATTGACCACAAAGCGCATACTATTTCTAAAGCTACCGCTTCGTTTTCGCACTGGCTGCTTCAAAAACGTCGACATCTGACTACGGGGCGTTATTACCGTTTTGGACATAAATTTTGGCTGGGATTGCTGAGCTTTTCCAGATTGTTGTTCTGGGGTACACTAATTGCTTTGTTGATTCGTTTTTATAATGGTGTTTATGTGGCCGCAGCAGGGCTGCTTATGCTGGTGACATTTTTATGGATTGTCAAAAAAAGTATGAATAACCTTAAAGAGAAGAACTTTTGGCTGATTACACCACTTTTGGATATTTTACTGTTAGTTGTCTATGTCTTTATTAACTTTGCCAATTTGATTCGAACGCCTGATAAATGGAAATAAATTTGCATCTAACCGACAAGGCTAAGCGCGATATGGAGCTTATCGATAAAGCCAGAAAGCAGAAAGACCAGTCTGCTTATGCTGAATTGATGGCCAATTATCGCGATGCTTTGTATTTTATGATGCTTAAAATGACGAATAATCCAACAGATGCCGAGGATCTCACCATTGAGGCTTTTGGAAAAGCCTTTAAAAATCTGGGGCAATATTCGCCGGATTATGCTTTTAGCACCTGGCTGTTTCGTATTGCTTCTAATAATTGTATCGACTTTTTGAGAAAGAAAAAAAAGCAAAGCGCTTCTTCTTTAAATGACTCTAACGATGAGGATGGTACCGATTATGCACAGAATATTTCCAGTAATCGCCTGGGCCCGGATGATGAGCTGATCAAAAGTCAGAAAATTGAAGTAATGCGGGTGGTGGTGGAAAAACTCAAACCACATTATCGCAAGCTGGTAGAATTGCGTTATTTTCAGGAATATTCCTATGAGGAAATATGCCAGGAACTCGATCTTCCACTGGGCACGGTTAAAGCACAGCTTTTTAGAGCCAGAGAATTTTTGTATCATATTTTAGATCATTCGCGCGACTCGATCTGATGGAGTTGTTTTTTCCCCTTCAAGATGGTGTAATCCGGGATTGATATACCCCTTTTTTCCATTATTTTGCTTACTTTTACACTCCTCTTGTGATTTTTTTCGGTACGCATGAGCAAACAATTGCAATTTGTTGTTATTATATCGAAAACAAGAAATTAATAGCATAAATAACCACAAAATAATAACAGTCATATGAACCTTGAAGATTTTAGAAAAGATATCTTAACAGGGATTCCGGATGAGCTACCTGAAATGCCTGATTTTGATCCATCGATTAACAGGGCCCCTGTCAGGAAAGATATACTTTCCAAAGAAGAAAAGATGCTGGCATTAAAGAATGCACTACGATATTTTCCAAAAAGGCAGCATGCTGTTCTGGCGCCGGAATTTGCTGAGGAGCTGAAAAAGCATGGACGGATATACATGTATCGCTATCGCCCACAATATGATCTTTCTGCCCGCAAGCTGGAAGATTTCCCCTATCAAAGCAGGCAGGCTGCTGCCATCATGCTGATGATCGGCAACAACCTGGACAAGGCGGTTGCACAGCATCCTTATGAGCTGATTACTTATGGAGGGAATGGCGCTGTTTTCCAGAACTGGGCACAGTATCGTCTGACCATGAAATACCTGGCTGAGATGACCGATGAGCAAACCCTGGCCATGTATTCCGGCCATCCAATGGGATTGTTCCCTTCTCATAAGGATGCCCCACGTGTAGTGGTTACCAATGGGTTGGTTATTCCTAATTATTCCAAACCAGACCATTGGGAGAAATTTAATGCCTTAGGCGTTTCTCAATATGGGCAAATGACGGCCGGTTCTTTTATGTATATTGGTCCTCAGGGTATTGTCCATGGCACCACCATCACTGTGCTCAATGCTATGCGGATGATCAAAAAACCGGAAGAAAGTATTGCCGGCAAATTATTTGTCTCTTCCGGCCTGGGAGGGATGTCTGGTGCTCAGCCTAAAGCTGCGGTGATCGCTGGCGTTGTTGGCGTGGTGGCCGAAGTGAATGCTAAAGCAGTTCAAAAACGCTATGAACAAGGCTGGGTCGATGAGGTTTTTGATGATCTCAGTAAGCTGATTCCGCGGATACGTCAGGCTAAAGAAAATAAAGAAGCTGTTTCTATTGCCTACCAGGGAAATATTGTTGACTTGTGGGAAGCACTGGCAGATTCGGATGTTAAGGTGGAAATTGGCAGTGATCAAACCTCGTTGCATAATCCTTTTGCCGGTGGTTATTATCCTGCCGGCCTTAGCCTGGACGAAGCCAATAATTTGATGGCTCAACAACCGCAGGTGTTTAAAGAAAAAGTCTATGACTCTTTAAAACGTCAGGTCAATGCGATTAATAAACTAACCTCCAGGGGGACTTATTTCTTTGATTATGGGAATGCCTTTTTGCTGGAGGCAAGCCGTGCCGGAGCCGATATTGTTGATGACAAAGGGGAGTTTATTTATCCATCTTATGTGCAGGATATCATGGGGCCTATGTGTTTTGACTATGGCTTTGGTCCCTTCCGTTGGGTTTGTACTTCATCCGACCCTGACGACTTAAGAAAAACGGATGAAATTGCCGGCGATATACTGGAACAGATGTCGAAGGAAGCGCCACCGGAAATCAGTCAGCAGATGCAGGATAACCTTACCTGGATACGTGCTGCTGAAGAGAATAAGCTTGTGGTGGGATCGCAGGCACGTATCTTATATGCTGATGCCGAAGGCCGGATACGCATAGCCAAAGCGTTTAATGATGCCATTAGAGAAGGCCGGCTGAAGGGGCCTGTTGTCCTGGGTCGTGATCATCATGATGTCTCAGGCACGGATTCACCTTACCGCGAAACCTCTAATATTTATGACGGGTCTCAGTTTACAGCTGATATGGCTGTGCAAAATGTCATTGGTGACTCCTTTCGAGGTGCTACCTGGGTTTCCCTGCATAACGGCGGTGGCGTTGGCTGGGGAGAGGTGATCAATGGTGGATTCGGTATGCTTCTAGATGGTTCTGATGATGCGGAAAGACGTTTGCAGATGATGCTCTACTGGGATGTTAACAATGGCATTTCCAGACGCTCCTGGGCACGCAACCAGGGAGCTGTATTTGCTATTCAACGGGCAATGGATCAAAATCCTGACCTGAAGGTTACCATCCCAAATATCCCGGACCAGAATCTGCTGGAGCAAAATTTTTAACCATATTCAAAGACCTGCATTTAGCGTGCAGGTCTTTGATTGTTTTGTTCGATTTGGCATAATAATGGTAAAAAAATAAATTAAAGCCTAATGAAGATGATAAAAAAAACAACCTTATTGCTAGTCATGCTTTCTGCCCTGGCTTTCTTGTTTCAAGCCTGCGATGAAATTATTGATGACGATGACCCTACAGTTGACCCCAGAGAGAAATTCCTTGGGCAGTGGGAAACGACTGAAACCAGCACCCTGTATCCACAACCAATTACTTTTATGATGGACATCCAGGAAGATGTCAACTCGGCGCAAATCCGCCTGTATAATATCTATCAACTGGGGCCCAATATGTATGTGGATGCTGTTGTAACCGGTGATAATTTTACTATACCCCAACAAACTGTTGATAACCTGGATGTGGAAGGCTTTGGGCAATTGGTGAATGATAACACCATCGAAATCGAGTATACCGTAAATGATGGTGCTGACCTTGACAATGTTGTGGGTACTATGACGAACAATGCTGTTTCATTTCCCGGTCCGTATCTCGCTTTCTCTGGAACTTAATTGTTCCATTACATCCGAATATATAACCTGCATGCGCTCTGGCTCTTCAGTAAAAAAATCCATGCTGTTGCGGAATTCTTTTCGACTGATCTGATGCTTTTCCAATATCTCCGGATAAATCCTGGCCGCTATTTGCTGCGGTTTTGCTCCGTATTCGGTATAATATTTAACAGTGCTTTCTGCCAGATGGAAGTCAACCAAAACATCCACCATTTTATCGTGTGAAAGAATATTTTCAGGAGTATTTATTTTTTCCGGACGGGAACTTTGGCTGCCGCAGGAAACCAACAATATTAAAAGAATTAGATGGAATGGTGTTGTGCTTTTCATGATTACTTTGGCCTGCTATAGTTTTTAATGAAACAAAGATAAGCATAGTAAGAGAATGAAATATCAAAATTGAAATGATTATTTTTGGACAAATTTTGTTCTATGGAAATCATTCTACTGCTTACAGGATTCACAGATCAGGAATATATCAAAAAGGGTATGGCTTTATATGCAAAGCGTCTGAAGCATTATGTCAGGTTTGATGTTATGGAAATTCCCATCCCTTCAGTGAAAGGAAAAAAGCAGTTTGCAGAACAAAAAAAAGCAGAAGTAGAAAAGATAATGAAACATATCCGCTCTACGGATCATCTTATTTTGCTGGATGAGCATAAACAGCAGCTAAGCTCTCGGGCTTTTGCAGGGTTTTTACAGAAAAAAATGAATGCCGGACATAAGCGGTTGATTTTTCTGGTGGGCGGAGCTTATGGTTTCGACCAACGCATCTGCGACCGTGCCGATGATTGGCTTTCTTTATCTTCGATGACATTTCCGCATCAACTAATCCGTTTAATTTTTCTGGAGCAGCTCTATCGTGGGTTTACCATTATTCATAATGAGCCGTATCACAACGATTGATCGCGAATGACTTTTTCTATGCCTTCCCACACAAGAGCTGCTGTGTTGTCCCAGCTAAACTGCTGAACACGCTGGCTCCCGGCTTTAATCAAAGCTTCTTTTAAGGCAGTATCTTCTCTAATCTTTTTAATGGCCTGGCTGATATCAATGTGGTTGTTGGGATCGATTAGCAGTGCTGCTTCACCCGCCACCTCAGGCATGGATGTTACATTTGATGTGATTACCGGGGTATGACATTTGAATGCTTCTAAAATCGGAATTCCAAAACCTTCGAAATACGAAGCAAAGACAAGAGCCTCAGCAGCACCATAGGCATCTTTTAGCTCAGATGAATTCATCCTTCCACTGAAAATCACATCGTCTTTGGCGGAAATTTGCTCAAAGGTTTTTTGTATTCCAGCGTTCCTCCACATTTTTTCTCCGACAATCAGCAGTTTCAAGGGATCATCCCTGTGGAGAGCTTTGTAATGATCGAAAGCAGTTAATATGTTGATGATATTTTTTCTGGGATGTAAAGCCCCCACAAAAATCAAATAGGGATGACCCTGGGTCAATAGCTGGCGGATATGTTGTTTGGTAGTTTGCTCCGCAGGTGCAAAATCGGGATTTACCCCATTCCATGCTACACTGATTTTTTCTTTGGGGATAGCATATTGTGATGAAATATCCTGAGCTGAAAAATGGGATACGGTAATGATATGCGCAGCCTTTTTCGCATAGCGAGGAAAAAAATAGCGGTAGTAATGACGGGACAAGAAGGGCAGGTCTTTGGGGTTGTGTTCAAAATTCAGGTCATGAATTACATCCACTGTTGGCGTTTTGGTGGATAAGGAAATATATCCATCCGGGGATAAGAAAATATCTGCCTGGTACTTTTTTAGAATACGTGGGATACTCCATTCAAACCAAAGTGGATAAAGAAAAGGATGCCGGGCCTGTGGGCCAACCACAACTGCCTTTACATTATCACTAAAAATAAAAGATGAAGAATAGGGCCGGTCGAAGATGAAAATAAATTTATGCTCTGGATGTTCTTTAACTATGCGCCTTAGCGTTTCATAGGTGAACCATCCGATCCCTTCAAGTTTGTCTTTTAGCAACAGACGCGTGTTAACAGCTATGTTCATCTGTGAATAATTTTGTTCGTTGTTCCTTGCTTGCCCCGTTAAATGCGACGTTAGGAGTATATTTAACGGGGTTCAATGTTCTTTGCTTCTCTCATTCTCTTAGTCCCTTCGTTCTCTTAAGTCCCTTCGTTCTCTTAAGTCCCTTAAGTCTCTTAAGTCTCTTCGTTCGCCCTATCACATCATCGCATCATCGCATCATCGCATCATCGCCCTCTCGCCAGTTCGCCCTATCACATCATCGCATCATCGCCCTCTCGCCCTGCGCACACCCCTAACCTCTAAAGGGGGATCCCACCGCACAATGACATAGCCTTCTGGCAATTCGCTTCCTCACATTTAATCAACCCAGTGTGTGTTCCGCCTTAGGCGAATCATGGCTCGGTTCATCCGGTCAAAAATAGAAAAAATCTGGCACAACAGCTTGCTTGTTGTTTTAGCGCTTTATCT
>JBNJHE010000020.1:0-32359 GCA_051748205.1 Bacteroidota bacterium
CTAAACAGCTCAGCTATCCGATACCTTTAGATTGGTGCAAGCCCGTTGAATGAAAGAAATTCGACGGGCTCAATCATACTTCCGTAAAATGGGACAAATATGATGAATCCCTATTTATAAGCACACGAGCTTCCTGATCATTCACAATTAAAAATAATCTCTTTTTCATTTTTCTTTTTCAACTTCCCGGTCCATGCTATATTTACTTTCTCAGTATCAACGAATAACTTGTCGTTTTCTATTCGGATATTTTCTTTTGAAACAAAAAGAATAACCTTTCTAACAAACCAGATTTCTTTATCAACTAAAGTAACTGCCCTGTCGTAATGAATAAATAGCTTGTTCTCATCTCCATTTGAAAGTTTAAGTATGGTAGAATGTAAAATGATACTATCATTTATCGATTCAGCGTTCATTGGGTCAAATCCTTCAAATTTTGGTGTCTCAGAAAATTCAAGGTTAATTTTAATTCCCGGCTGATCCATGAATTTGTCGAAAGACATTTGATGTTCCACTATGGCTTGTTGCGTGTGAAAATTACTTAGAGAAAAAAATGAAGAATCAATTTTCAGCTCTTCTTTTTGTGGATTAAAACGGGACATAAAATAAGAATAAAGCGATATTTCTTTAGAGTAATAATCGCGCTGCCAATTGTTAAAATACCTGTCAAGGATGTAACACATCACCATACCTGAAGCAAGATGCCTTTCCCGCAAATTATTTCTTCCATAATATGGACTGCTTAGGATGTCAAAAAAATGTGTGTTAATGTAGCTGCTTTTCAATGCATTATTTTTAGAACAAAATCTATTATAATAACTGTACTCACAATAAAATGCAGGGCCCTCAATATTTTCGACAGATTCCTCATATTTTGCATAAGTATTTATAATCTGTTGCCGTTTAAATCTACAACTGTAGAACTGATTCAAAAGGCTTTGGAATTTAAGACTGTCCTGCTCAAAACACATATTATACAATATCTTTTGTTCATAATTCTTTATGGCATCATTTGCATAATTTTCAGGATAAGTAAGTAGTATTGCCGGATTATCAAATTCAAGCTGGTCAATAAAATTGGTTTGATACACGTGATGAAGTTCATGAAAAACTACTGCATAAACTTCTTCAATACAAGAATAACTATCTGCCCCATAGTCAGCAATAGCTGTTAATATGTCATTAATTTCCATTTGGGTTGATCCATAAAGTTGCAAATCACTTTGCTTTCCGACATAGAGTTTGTCCGTTACCTGCGTGAATTTTTGTGGAGGGTTCGGATGATTATATAAAAGGGCCGGACCATTAACTCTAAAAAGACAAATGGGTGCAAGTTCCATCTCATTCCAAATTTCACTTTTTGCACTATCCGCCTTTTCATAAAAATCGTCAATTGAGGTCAAATACAAGCTGTCAATTTTCATTAGCTTTTCCTGCCCGCTTAATATATACTGACTAAACAAAAAGATACAGATAAAAATCAGGTATTTTACTTTCACTCGGTTCATTTTGTTGTAATTTTTGACGCATTAATAATTAATCATCAAGCTTTTAGCTTCGCTTTAAAATATAGTAACGCACCGTTTTCATAAGCAAATGGCTCGAAGTTGAAATTTTTATTCACAAACAGTTTTTTTAAATCATCAAGTTTATAGAGGGTTCCATGAATTACTGCTTTTGCATTTTTTCTTTCTGGAACCGGGACACTACAATAAAATATCCCGTTTGGTTTTAATATTCGCTTTAGTTCTGAAAGAAATTCATCAATACTATGAAAGAAATTCAAAGATAAATTACAAATTGCAATATCGAAGGTATTTTCCTGAAAAGGTGTCTTGCAAGCATCGGAGCTATAAAGTTCAAATAATGTAAATCCATGTTGATCAAATTTCTTTTTAGCTAGCCGAAGAAGACCTGAACTTATATCTACACCTGCATAGATATTTCTACTATTTAAAAATCGGATTGCATCTCCACTTCCTGTAGCAAATTCTATGATTACTCGATCAGAAACATTTTCGAATATTTCTTCCAAAATTATATAATGTGCTTCAAACGACGC
Organism: Bacteroidota bacterium; assembly: GCA_051748205.1. GTDB lineage: Bacteria > Bacteroidota > Bacteroidia > Bacteroidales > PWNQ01 > PWNQ01. The sequence goes on from JBNJHE010000020.1 coordinate 2,063, forward strand.
ATTAAGCTTTTTAGGAAAAACAAATTTTTCCATAATCTTTTCATAGAAAAAGGAAAACAAATCTCCAAGCCAGGGTTTATGCTTTATCACTTTATTGTTATCATCAAGCAAATGATGAATTCCATTTTTACTGGTCATCCTGACAGAACCTTTAATTTTGATTTTATCCATTGGTCGTCTTCTTTATGCATTTGCACAGAACTCCTTGTGCAGAGATTTATCATGTATACCAGCCTGTTTATAAATTCACCTCATACTGCTGATGTGTTAATTTCAGATTTAAACACAAATGAGTCCGGTCTAAAAACACAAAATTTATCACAGCCGCTAAAAATCAAATGTGACCTTTTTAGACCGGGCTTCAAATCAATTCAGCGGCCAACAATAATCACAAATAAGGATCTATGATACTGACATCAGCAAAGATACGAAAAAAAAGAAAAAAATAAGGAAACCAGGGAAGGGTTAAAGACCAAAAAGGCAGACTGCTCGCAGTCTGCCTTTTTGGAGTGCCCAGAACAAGAATCGAACTTGCACTCCCTTTACGGGAACATGGCCCTCAACCATGCGCGTCTACCAATTCCGCCATCTGGGCATTGATCATTAAAAACTATGCACTGTTGTGCCCAGAACAGGAATCGAACCTGCACGACCTTGCGGCCACTAGTCCCTGAAACTAGCGCGTCTACCAGTTCCGCCATCTGGGCATGATATCAATGAAACTAATGCTTATTAAAAAAGTGGTGCAAATGTAAAAACTTTCTTTGAAACAAATGCATTTTTTTAATCGGATTCAGATCTTTTTTTAAGCCAAAAAGCCACAACAGAGAATATCAGCAAATATTCATTTTTTATTTCCCCCGATCTTTATTATCTTTAAGCCGTCAAAACCACCAAAAAACCAGCTTTATGCATTCATTCTCAGACAAAGATCAGCAACAAATCCAACAAAGAGGGCTTACACCGGAAATTGTCAATATCCAGATCAACAATTTCATCAATGGATTTCCCTATGCTGATTTAGTTGGGCCGGCAAAAGTCGGAAGAGCAATAAAATCTTTCGACAGCCCGAAGATCAAGGAACTGATCAAGTCATTCAATCAAAAAGCTCCAGGGATGAAGCTTTTAAAATTTGTTCCTGCTTCCGGGGCCGCATCACGCATGTTTAAAGATTTTTACACTTATATCAACGCTGCTAAGGATAGCGATGACGAGCCATCGTTGATAGCGCTAAAGGAGCATAAAAGCGTCAGAAAATTTATTGAAAACATTGACAAGTTTCCATTTTATACCGATCTGTCAAATGTGATATCCCGCCAGGGGCTTAGCATAGCAACACTGCTGGAGCAGCATCAATACGCTACTATCATTGAATATCTTCTGACGGACAAGGGGCTGGGATATGGATCAAAGCCCAAGGCATTGCTAAAGTTTCATCAATATGACGACCACAGTCGTCTGGCTTTGGAAGAACATCTGGTTGAAGGGGCCTATTATGTACGCAACGAAGATAATGAAGTTCACCTTCACTTCACCGTTTCACCCGAACACGAGCAACAGGTAAAAACCACGATTACCCGTCTGCTACCCGAGTATGAAGCTTTTTTTGGTGTAAAATTTCATATCAGCTACTCCACACAGTCGCCAGCAACAGATGTTATTGCCGTAGACATGAACAACAACCCCATTCGTCAGGAAGACGGCTCATTGTTGTTTCGCCCCGGCGGCCATGGAGCCCTGATTGACAACCTCAATAATCTTGATGCCGACCTTATATTTATCAAAAACATTGACAATGTCATTCCAGACCATTTGCGCGACACAACATATATATACAAAAAAATCCTGGGCAGCTATTTAATAGAGCTCCAGGAGCAAACCTTTAACTACCTTAATCAGCTCAGCAATATGCCCGAGCAGGTCAATCTGGAAGAGGTGCGTTTGTTTATCCAGGACCATCTGGGCTTTCAGTTTCATCAAGAGCACTACGATCAGCTAAGGCGATATGAAAAAATCGATGCTCTTTTCGACACCTTAAACAGGCCCATACGCGTTTGCGGCATGGTGAAAAACCAGGGTGAACCCGGAGGAGGCCCTTTCTGCGTGCGCCACGAAGACAAAAGCATCAGCCTACAGATAGTGGAAAAAGCTCAAGTTGACACCAAAAAAGAAGACCAACGCAATTATCTGGAGTCTTCCTCCCACTTTAATCCGGTGGATATTGTTTGCAGCATAAAAGACTTTAAGGGAGAGCCTTTTGACCTAAAAGACTTTATTGATATTTCCACAGGTATTATCTCACACAAATCATTCAATGGAAAACCCATCAAAGCACAGGAACGCCCGGGATTATGGAATGGAGCAATGGCCGATTGGAATACTGCTTTTGTGGAAGTGCCCATTATCACCTTTAATCCCGTTAAAACCATTAATGACCTGTTGAAAAAGGAACACCAACCCAATACATAATAATTATTTATCACAACTTTAAACCATTATCATTATGAAGCGATTCGTCTTTTTAGTAGCTCTACAGCTAATTATTTTCTCATCACTAAGCCTGGCACAGGCACCAGTTGAAAAGTCGGTTTTTTGGGAAATAGCACATCCCGATTCTGAAAAAACATCATACTTATTCGGAACAATACACCTTATTCCTGCCAGCGACTACAAAATGCCTGAACTGGTATCAGAAAAAGTAAGCCAATCGGAAGTGATGATACAGGAAGTCGACCTTCAGAATATTGATCAAAATCTGGTGATGAATAAAATGAGCTTACCCGACAACAAACTCCTGTCAGATTATCTTAGTCCCAAAAAGTACCAGGATTTCCAAAAAAAACTAAAAAAATATGGTGTAAATGAACAAAAAAGGGCCTATATCAGCACCTTAAAACCACTTATTTCCTATGGACTGGTAATAAACCAGATTTTTGACGACATGAAAATTTATGAACAGGAGTTAACAAAGCTGGCATCTGCTCGTGATATTCCTGTCGAAGGACTGGAAACCATGGAATTTCAGTTTGCTCTTTTTGACTCTATTTCTATTGAAGATCAGTTGGATCTTTTTTATAACAGCAATATCAAACGGGAGATGAAAAAGATCATTAGGGTATATTTGAAGCAGGATATTTCGGGCATGGTTGCAATGACTACAGAAGGCGAGATGAAAGAACTGGAAGAACAACTGCTGATTAACCGCAACAAAAAATGGGCAGATCAACTAAAAAGTCAACTAAAAGAGCAATCGGCATTTATAGCAGTGGGTGCCGGGCATCTTGGTGGCAACTATGGTGTTATCGCTTTGTTGCGGGAACACGGATATCAGGTTACGCCAATAGAGATTGACTTTTAAGCTGTATTATTGCTTTTGTTTAAAGAGAGATTTGCTGTCATAGGTTCGTTCGTAGTTATCACTTTTGTCGGGCGGATTCAGGGCATCGACATTATTATAATAAGTCCAGCGACCGTTTTCAAAGATAAAAGCCGCAAAATCTTCGGGATGGGGGACTGTTTGTGAGGGAATACCTTCCAGCTCAGGCCTTCGGGGGATCAACCGCTCAAAAATGATCATCTTTTTCGGTTCTGCCTTTGGCTGCTTTTCCTTTGGCTTCTTTTCCCCTTGCTGGGCTCGAAAGTCGTCACTGCGATTGGAGACATCAGGTGGTGGTGGTTGACGGCGATACCGACTACGCGAGCGACCATTATCTTCCTCTATTATCTGATATTGCTTATCATAATTCATTGTCATAGGATAGCGATCAGCATATTCAAAAATAATCCTTCGCAAACGATGATCCTGGGTTCGGAATAAGGGATAACCCATTACAATATCCCCATTACTTTGAAGATAAGCCACGTCGATAAGCTTAATATCTGTTTTAAAATCATTTCCATTCCAACCCAGCAAAGTATAATAGGTCCTGCCGGTTCCAAAAATATCCTGAAGAAAATTCTTACTTTTTTGCACCTGAATAATATCAAAATAAATGGCGCCAAACCAATCACCATTTCGCAACATCTCATATTCAGGATGAGGCAGGCGGTCGGCCTTATCCTTTAGCTCAAATACAACATAGGTTTTATGTCGGGCACTATAGGTTTGGGCAATTCCAAAATAGTCATAGGTGAAATCATCATTCAACAAATGCCAGGTAACAATGCGCAATTTCCGATCAGGCGACTGTACCAGATACATGGAGTCTATGGCATTAAATGCGAATCGCTCTGCCCCTTCCATGCGCAGTGTTTCCATCCAGTAGTCAATTAGTTTTTCATTAAGATTAAAACGCACAAACTGTTCATCAGCCTGCAACATAGCCCTTCTAAGCCTGATCAAAGAATCCTGCCGCTGCTGAAACACAGAGTCCCTATTGGAAGCATGCTGAGCCGACAAAGAACTCACAACCAATAACATCAGCAATGCTAACATCCATTTTAGATGCTTCTTCACAGGCTTATACATACATCTTTTTATATGTGTCAAAATATTTATCATGGCTCAGTTCTTCTTGTCAACGCAAAAAAACACGCAGATATTTTAAACTATTGGCCGCATCTTATTCAAGGATTATTAATTTTGCTCTTTTGTTAAACAAGGAAGAGTGCAGTCTAAAAAGCCTTAAGTCCCCTAAATCCCCTGAAGGGAACTTTTTCCAAACTGCTGATTTTTAGCGTTCTCCCTTTAGGGCTTAGGGGTAAAAACGATAAAAATCAGCAGTTTGAAGTCTTTTTAGACCGGCCTCAAGGAAACAAATGTAATTCAAATATGAACATACAGCAAATCAGATATGGGTTAAAAATGCTGGGGCAATACCTGGAAGTGGCTGCTTCAGCAGGATATAACACTCTTAATGAAAAACAGAAGCAACAAACACTAAGGCTGGAAGCAATCATCGAACAAGCCGGCGAGGAGAATCATTGGTTTTCAGAAAACAATACCCGTTATGCTTACCTGGCAATGGCCCAAATGCTCAAGCAGGCTGAAGAGCTAACCACTTATCCTGACAAAGTAAACCATGAGGTGATTGGCATTGTTCCACCCGCCATTGCCCCTCTTGATGGCTTAAAAGATATTGCTATTACCTTAGCAGCAGGCTATAAAGTACAGCTTAAGCAAATGTTCGCCAAAGAAAAGCTTCTTCCTGAAGTCATCAATGCACTGTACGAAATCAACCCTGATTTTAAAACCAGAATAAGCCTTCAGCCAGAGAACTTAAAAGACTTTGACAAGCTGATTGTCACTGTTCCCTCCAGCCATCATGAGCAATGGGATAAATATTTCAGCCGCTATTCAGGAAAAATACGCCGTCCCCGCTATGCAGCCGCTATTGTCACAGGCAAAGAGACGCTCAATCAAATGGAAGCTCTTGGGAACGATATCTTTCGCTACTTCGGAAAAACTTTCAACAATGTCACCAAGCTGTATATCCCTAAAAACTATAACTTAAAGCTCTTCAAAGAAGCCTTTGAGCCATTTCAGCAGGAATTAAATTACCACACAGCCTACTTTAACAACTATGAGTACAACAAATCCATTTACCTTATAAATCAGGAAGCAACGACAGATTTCGGATATGTTCTGTTTAAGGAAGATGCATTGCTGCCCTCGCGCATTGGCGTAATCCACATTCAGCGATACCAGAATCAGGCTGCTTTAGAACAAATGATCCAGGCCGACCAGGCAATGCTCAGTCATCTGGTTTGTATTGACAGCATTCAAAACCACACTACCATCAGCCCCGGAAAAGTGCATATCCCTGATTTTTCCGACCATGAGGCCCTGCATACCCTTAAACAAATTATCGCATAAGCTGGATTTGAAGGACAATCAGGAAAGGATAAAAAAAAACATCGTTTTTCTTGGCTTTTTGTGAAAATCGTTCTACTTTTGCCCTCCAAAAATAAAGGGACAAGAAAATGAAAGAAAAAATTCATCCAAAAGACTATAGATTTGTTGTTTTTAAAGACGTTTCTACCGATTACGCTTTTTTAACCAGGTCAACCATTAAAACCAGTGAGACAACCAAATGGGAAGATGGCAAAGAATATCCATTGGTCAAAGTTGAAATTTCAGATAAATCTCATCCATTTTACACCGGTAAAATGAAACTGGTGGATAGTGCAGGCCGTGTTGACAAATTTAAAAACCGCTATAAAAAGCACCTTGAAAATAAAGGAAAAGCATAATATAATTGCAAGGCTACGATTTATCAAAAAGATCCCGGAGTTAGAAAAGTCCGGGATTTTTTATTTTTCTCGCTGAATTAGGCTAAATTTGTTCCCCATCAAAAAGTCAAAGCATATGAATTTAGTTCTTTTCGAAGACCCACGCCTTAGAAAGCAACTACTACCCTTAACCTATACACGCCCCATTGCTGAATTGAGGGCCGGAATCACTACTCTTAGAGAAAAAGCCGAGTCGTTATTAAAGATGAAAGCCTCGTGGCTTACCGAAGACTATCTCCAAAAAAAATATCCACTGGCAGAAACCAACGACTATTTGCTTTTAAACTCTTCTGTGGTAATGACAGCAGAGCTGGCAGAGCAAATCCTTATGATGAATCACTCAGAGGTTCTTCAGCAAAAGGATACTGTAATCGCTATGCGAAGCTCAGATATCAATCAACAGGAATACTCTAAACAACTGACATGGGAAAAAGCCATCATTAGCATTGAGCAACCCTGGGATTTATTCAGGTATAATGCCCGCCTTATCACGGATGATTTTTACCGACTCACCCGGGGGCGTATGTCTGAGCCGTTATCCATGACAAACATACAAACAGGCCCGGGAGACATCTTTATTGAAGAAGGAGCAAAAGTAGAAGGAGCCTTTTTAAACCCTTCCAATGGCCCTATCTATATTGGCAAAAACACCGAAGTGATGGAAGGAGCTAAAATTCGGGGCCCTTTTGCCATGTGCGATCATGCAGTTATTAAAATGGATGCCAAGATTTATGGCGGCACTACCCTGGGACCACATGTAAAAGTAGGTGGGGAAATCAACAATGTTGTTTTTCAGGGTTATGCCAACAAAGCCCATGATGGCTTTTTAGGAAATGCGGTTATCGGGCAATGGTGCAACCTGGGCGCTGACACCAATAATTCCAATCTGAAAAACACTTATGATGAAGTGAAAATGTGGAGCTATGCCGAAGAACACTTTGTAAATACCGGGCTGCAATTTTGCGGCTTAATCATGGGGGACCATTCGAAATGCGGCATAAACACCATGTTCAATACAGGCACCGTAGTCGGTGTCAATGCCAATATTTATGGCACAGGATTCCCACGGAATTTCATCCCCTCCTTTTCCTGGGGCGGCGCACAGGGATTCAAGAAATACAACTTGCAAAAAGCCTTTCAGGTAGCTTCTGCTGTTATGCAACGGCGAAAAATAGATTTTGACCAAACCGAACAAGACATCCTTTCCCATATTTATCATCAGGAACAACAAGAATAACAACTTTGGCACTTTTATTGACCTATCAGGACCATAGAGCATAACAAATAAAGCAAACCAGGCTAGAATAATATATAAGCACCTGGTTAGTAATATTTTACAGGCTTTTTTTGACCAACATCCTGGAGAACAGGAATAATTTATCCAAGTGTAAACTGACAAATTGACAAAAAAAATATGAGTTTTTTAGAACAAGATAACATTTTATTTCAGGAAGTAGATAACCCAGAAGCAGAAATGATCCCGTTGTTGTCTTCAGAAGATGAAGAGAAATTAAATGAAGAACCAATACCAGAGGACTTGCCCATTTTACCATTGCGCAACAACGTGTTATTTCCGGGGGTCGTAATTCCCATTACCGTTGGACGGGATAAGTCCATACAGCTCATCCGCGAAACCTACAAAGGCGATAAAACGATTGGTGTCGTTGCCCAAAAAGATGTAAACATCGAAGATCCAGGCAAAAAAGATTTAAACTTTATAGGCACGGTTGCCAGAATTCTGAAGGTGCTTCAAATGCCTGATGGCAATACTACAGCCATCATACAGGGAAAGAAACGATTTCGTTTAAAGGAAATCACCCAAACAGAACCATATTTCCGGGGCCGAACACAGGACTATGAAGAAAGCTATATCAGTGCAGAACCCGATACCTTCAACGCACTTATCGACTCCTTGCGCGATCTATCTTTAGATATCATAAAGAAATCCCCCAACCTGCCCTCCGATGCCTCCTTTGCCATCAAAAATATTGAAAGCCCTACTTTTCTGACCAACTTTGTGGCTTCTAATCTGAGCACCGACGTTCAAAAGAAACAACACTATCTGGAGACTTCGGATATTTTTAAGCGGGCAACAGAAGTGTTGGGAGTCTTGTCCGATGAGCTTCAGAAGCTGGAATTAAAGAATCAAATTCAGGATAAGGTAAAAAGTGATCTGGACAAACAGCAACGCGATTACTTTCTGAATCAACAGCTTAAAACCATACAAGACGAGCTGGGAGGCAACCCAAACGAACAGGCAATCAATGAATTAAAAGCAAAAGCCGAAAAGAAAAACTGGTCGAAAGAAGCGAAAGAGACCTTTGAGAAAGAACTTGCCAAGCTTGACAGAATGAATCCTGCCGTTCCGGAATATTCCATACAGCTTAACTATCTGGAATTTATGACCAACCTGCCCTGGAATGAATTCTCCGACGACAATTTACATCTCTCCAGGGCACAGAAAGTGTTGGATGAAGATCACTACGGACTGGAGAAGGTAAAAGAGCGAATCCTGGAGCACTTGGCTGTTCTAAAGCTAAAAGAAGACAATGAGTCGCCTATACTTTGTTTGGTAGGCCCTCCGGGCGTTGGCAAAACATCATTAGGAAAATCTATAGCGCGCGCATTAAACCGCTCCTATGTCAGAATGTCATTAGGCGGACTACGTGATGAAGCGGAAATCCGCGGACACCGAAAGACCTATATCGGTGCTATGCCTGGCAGAATATTGTCAAACATAAAAAAAGCGAAAACGTCCAATCCGGTATTTGTATTGGATGAGATCGACAAAGTTAGCGGCAATACCATTAGTGGCGACCCCTCTTCCGCTCTTTTAGAAGTTCTGGACCCGGAACAAAACAATGAATTTTATGACAATTACCTGGAGATCAATTACGACCTCTCCGGCGTATTGTTTATTGCCACAGCAAACACTTTAAGTTCAGTACATCCAGCACTGAGAGACCGCCTTGAAGTCATTGATATCAGTGGTTATCTGGTAGAAGAAAAGAAAGAAATCTGCAAGCGGCATTTAATCCCCAAGCAACTAAAAAAACACGGAGTAAAAAAGAATCAGATAAGCTTTAGTAAAGACATCATAGAAAAGATTGTACAGGGCTATACCCGCGAAGCCGGTGTGCGCATGCTGGAAAAAAATGTCGCCGCCATCATCCGTAATAAAGCCAAATCTATAGCTGCTGAAGAGGCCTACGAAAAAAAGGTCAACACCGATGACTTGCTGCGCGTTCTGGGGCCACAAAAGGTCAACCACAACGACTATTCCCACATCCAGCAACCGGGGGTCGTTACCGGCCTGGCCTGGACAGCTGTTGGCGGAGAGATCCTCTTCATTGAAACCAGCCTTAGCCGGGGCAAAGGCAACCTCACCCTTACAGGAAACCTGGGCACTGTGATGAAAGAATCGGCCAACCTGGCCTTTGAATATCTGAAATCGCATGCAACAGAGCTGGACCTGAAGCCCGAAATCTTTTACAAGTGGAATGTGCATATGCACATACCCGAAGGAGCAACGCCTAAAGACGGACCCTCTGCCGGTATTACTATGTTTACAGCTCTGGCCTCCATCTTTACACAGCGCAAGATCAAATCGCGCATTGCCATGACCGGCGAAATTACCCTACGGGGTAAAGTGTTGCCCGTAGGTGGTATCAAAGAGAAAATCCTTGCAGCAAAAAGGGCCAGTATTACTGACATTATTATTTCCTCTGAAAATGAAAAAGACATCAACGATATCCCGCAAAAGTATATCAAAGGACTAAAATTCCATTATGTAGATGAAATGATTGATGTAGTGGACCTTGCCCTGTCAAAAAATAAGATCAAAAATCCGCTGGAGCTGGATGTAGCCGAACTGGAAAAACCAGAAAAATCAGCATAACAGCAATAAAAAACGTATTGAAATGCGGTGTTTGCATCCTAAATGCCTGTTATAAATACAAGCACAGGGTAAACAGCGGAGATAATGGGTAAATATGCATTAAAACCGGTCTTTCCACCATCGTTTTAGGCGTTTTAGGATATCCTCCTCACGGGCATTCTTTTGGGGCGTATAAAAGCGTTCCTGGTTTACTTCATCCGGCATAAACTGTTGTTGAACAAAATTCCCCGGATAATCATGGGCATAGTGGTACTCCTTACCGTAATTGAGTTTTTTCATCAGACTTGTTGGCGCATTGCGCAAATGCAAAGGAACAGGAAGATCGCCGGTTTCTTTCACGATTTGCTGGGCGCGGTTAATGGCCAAATAGGCCGAATTACTTTTGGCGGAAGATGCCAGGTAAATAGCTGTTTGTGAAAGGATAATACGCCCTTCAGGAAAACCGACAGCAGCCACAGCATCAAAGCAGCTTTGGGCCATCAACAAAGCATTTGGATTGGCCAGGCCAATATCTTCCGCAGCCAAAATCAATAAACGACGGGCAATAAACTTAGGCTCTTCTCCCCCTGCTATCATTCGGGCCAGATAATAAACAGCAGCATCAGGATCGCTACCACGCACGGACTTGATAAAGGCCGAAATGGTATCATAATGCATCTCGCCGCCTTTATCATACCTGGCCAGGTTGTTTTGGATAACCTCCTCAACGGCTTTGTTGGTTATCATAGAACGCCCACTGCCATCACGCAACAGGCTCTCAGATAATTCAAAAGCATTTAATAATTTTCTGGCATCACCTCCTGATATTCGCATCAGGGCTTCAGTCTCCTTTAGCTCTACCTTAACAGCATACTGCTCACTATAATAAGAAACCGCATGATTTAAGATCGTCATCAACTCATCTTCGGCCAGCGGCTTTAACACATATACCTGTGCTCTTGACAACAACGGTGAGATCACCTCAAAGGAAGGATTTTCTGTTGTCGCACCTATTAAGGTGATGGTCCCTTCCTCTACAGCGTTGAGCAGGGAATCCTGCTGCGACTTGCTAAAACGATGTATCTCATCGATAAAAAGTATGGCGCCACCTCCACCCTGTTTTGCTCTGGAAATCACTTCTCGTACATCTTTAACACCACTGCTTACTGCACTTAATGTATAAAATGGTCGAAATAATGTGTTGGCTAAGATACGGGCCAGCGTCGTTTTTCCTGAACCCGGTGGGCCCCATAAAATCATCGATGGCAATTGTCCCTGATCAAGAGATTTCCGCAATGCAGTCCCCGCGCCTATCAAATGTGCCTGTCCGATATAATCCTGAATAGTCTGAGGACGTAATAGCTCTGCAAGTGGTTTCTTTGCTATCATAACATACTGTTTAGAGAGCGAAGATAATTGTTCTTCCCCAATATTGATCCAATTTTACAGATCTTCATCTATAAGAATTTTCAATACATAATTAGCTGAACCAAGCCAGGATCCGCCTAAGGCAGAAAAAAAACACGCATGATTATAATGAAATAAATAAGCGTATGTTTCGAAGGTGATGTGTCATGGCAAGCTCCCCCAGGTAAATGATGAGGACCTACTTAATAAAACTATTGTCAGATAAAAAAAATGTATATTTGCACCGCAATGCAAACAATTATTCACTATATCAGCACCTTTTTGCTTGTTGGAAATATTATTATTTTTTCAGCAGGGATAAATCTTGTTGACTACTATTGTGGCAATTGTCAGAACAACCGTCAGCATATCTTTTTACCTATAGATCATTTGATACATGAACATCAAGACGGGCATTGCGATATCCCCGGCGATGAGCATCATGACAAAAAACACAGCAACCATACGGAATTAAGAATTGACCAGCCTGTTAAAATACAGCAGATGGATATCAAATTGCAGCCCGTAGCCTTAGCCGTGTTCTTTCATGCTACCTCTGATAATATTTCAGCCCATTTTAAGCGAGCCGAATTACAATTTGCTGACAAAAAAGTTTATCCACCCGATATCCTTTTACTAACCTCTGTTTTAATCATCTGATCCTGCTGTTCTCGACAACAGCCCCCTTTCATCATTTTTGTTGAAAAACGGGTTTTACCAGGGCCTGTCCATAAAAACGGTCTTTAACGCATAAGGATCGGGACAGAGTTTTATAATAATTTAGTATAGAATTGTTTACTATGACAGCCAATGCCTGTTCGTTCGAGCATACTGAATAAATCGAACAATAAGCACAAAAACACGAACGATTGATCAAACAACAAGTCGTACAACGTAATAAGACATCCATAATAATTAAGACCCACAACCATAATTGTAATGGATATTCTAACTGATCATAGAAAAAGAAAAAAATATCACCATATGCACAATATACTTAAAGTAATTATATATATGCTGATTCCGTTATTTAGTCACAGTCAGGAATTAGTAAAAGGCGTAGTTTATGGAAGCGAACAAGACACCGATACGCCTTTAACGGGAGTCAATATTTACTGGCTTGGAACAGTTTCCGGAACAGTTTCCAATGCTGAAGGAGAGTTTGTAATTCCGGCGAACACCACGACGGACTCATTGATTTTCCGCTTTGTCGGCTATATGCCTGACACGGTCGATGTATCAACAGCACCAAATCCGTTTAGCATTACCTTATTTTCAGAAAATGAACTGGAGGAAGTTATTGTTTCGGCCAGAGCATCAGGAAGCCATATATCCCGAATGGAGACAATCAATATGCAGCAAGTAACGGGAGAAGAATTACACAAAGCTGCATGCTGTAATCTATCAGAAAGTTTCTCAACAAATTCTTCTGTAGATGTTTCATTCAGCGATGCCGTTACGGGAGCCAAACAGATTCAACTACTGGGGCTTTCAGGGAATTATGTTCAAATGCAAACAGAAAACATCCCCAACTTTTATGGTTTGGCTAAATCTTTCGGCATGGAATATATTCCAGGCAACTGGATGGAGAGCATTTCCATTTCCAGAGGAGCTGCCTCTGTCCTTAACGGCTACCAAAGCATTACAGGTCAGATCAATGTAGAATACAAGAAACCACAAAACAGTGAAAAGCTCTTTATAAATCTTTATGCCAATGATGCCCAAAAATTTGAGTTCAATGCCAATGGTGCCGCCCATGTGTCAGATAAATTAAGCACCATGGTTTTGGCGCATACCAGTTACAACAATCATAAAATTGATCATAATCAGGATGGATTTATCGACTTACCGCTATTACGACAGCACAACATCTTCAACCGTTGGTTTTATCAGGGGTCGGACGATTACACCATGCAGGTAGGGATAAAATATTTTGATGAAACACGGCTTGGTGGGCAAAAGGAGTATGATCACAGCCAAAATGCAGACAACCCAAACCTGTATGGTATTGACATCCGCACCAGCAGGCTGGAAGGTTTCATGAAGCATGGTTATGTCTTTAATGAAGAAAAAGAGCAATCCTTAGGTTGGATTTCATCTGCAGCACTTCATAATCAAACTTCGTTGTTTGGACAAACCCATTACAGCGGAGATCAGCAAAGTATATATTCGAATCTGATTTTCAGCACAGCATTAGGGAAACCCCATAAGCACACTGAAGGCGAATTAAGCCATCTTGTCGCTGAGGAATCAGAAAAGCAACACCAGGATCATGGGGACCATCAGGAACATACAGATCACAGCAACCATGATCACAACGAAGAAGCGGAGCACGAACACCAAACACATCCTGACGAAAGCCATGATCACTCCAGGCTAAAGCACAACATCAACACAGGGCTGAGCCTGCAATACGATCAGTATCAGGAAACACTGGACAGCAGCAACTATACAACAGAAGAAATAGTTCCGGGGGCATTTTTTGAATACACTATGCAACAGGAGGATAAGTATACTTTAATTGCAGGCTTAAGAGCCGACCACCATAACACCTATGGCCTTTTCGTTACTCCACGCTCTCATTTCAAAGTAAACTTCACCAAAAATTTAATGGTCAGACTCTCCGCAGGAAAAGGCTTTCGCTCGCCCCGGGTGCTGGCAGAAAATAATGTGCTGCTGGCGTCTTCACGCGATATTATTATTGAGCAAAACATGGAAATGGAAGAAGCCTGGAATTATGGCCTTAGCCTAATCCATTATTCGGATATCTTTGAACGTGAATTAATGATTTCGGCTGATTATTACCGCACCTCTTTTATTAATCAGATTGTTGTTGACATGGATACCAGAGTTGATCAGGTGAGCTTTTATAACCTTGACGGGAAATCCTATGCCAACAATTATCAGCTTCAACTGGATTATGAACTGATCAAGAATCTGGATCTCACCGCGGCCATTCGCTTCACAGATGTCCGCACCACTTATGGCGGAAAACTCATGAAGCGACCCTTAAACAGTGACTACAAAGGCCTGCTCACAGCTTCCTATGCAACTCCAAACCAAAACTGGCAGTTCGATGTCACCACCCAGTTTAACGGTGGTGGCCGGATCCCGTCTACCAGTGCCTTAGCTGAGCAATACCAGCGACCGGAAAAATTTGATCCCTATACCATCATGAATCTGCAAATAACCTACATGATAAACATGTTTGAAATCTATGCAGGGGTTGAAAACGTAACAGATTTCACCCAACAGAACCCTGTCATTGCTCCATCCGAACCCTACGGATCAGCTTTCGATGCTTCCATGATATGGGGACCAATACACGGACGTAAAATATATGCCGGAGTACGGTTTTCTATAAATTAACCAAACGGATTTAGCACTATGTTCAGAAACTGTCATTTATGTGGCAGTTTCTGTTTTTTTTTTAACGGAAACTGTTTATCTTTGACCAGCTGAATCGCTAAATGATGTCATTAAAAAGCAAAATATTTTGGTTTTTACTTTTGTGCCCTGTTCTTTTGAGTGCTCAGGAAGAACATATTGCATTATCCATAAGCAATCCGGATACAGTACGGCCAACTTATTTAAGGTTTAATTTTGGAAGCAGCTACCTCTATTATCGTGATTTTGCCACCTCACCCCTGTTTTATCAAGGCATAGCACCCGATTTTGGGTTTTATCGCCTGAAGTCCGACCCATCAAGAGAATCCAATATGGGTTTCACCATCGGTTATGGCGAAGTAACAAATCATAACAACAAGGAAAACATCACAGCCACTATTGGTTATCTAAGCATTCACCATAGTGAACTTTACCAAATATTGCGCGACATGCCTGAGACCTGGAATATTAAAGTGGGAGCACATTTGACTTTAACCGGTAATTACCGTCTTAACCGCAGCTTCAACAACAATGATGTTGGCGTTGAAGGCATAGGGACGCTCATGGCCTCGGGAAAAATCACCCGGGATATTTCTCGCAAAAAAAGTAAAACATGGGATTTAAAATACCTTAAGTGGCATTTTTTTCCCAGAAAACGAACCCTAAGCTGGCAAATCAACACAGCACTCATTAACAGCAGTTATCGCAATGGATACGCCTATATGGAACACTCCTCTGTTCAGAACGATTATGATTACTTTGACGAGCATGAATTGCATATTTTTAGCGGTTATAGGCTCTCATCATCACTAACATATGCTATTTTCTTAAAAAACAAAAACGCCATTGCCATTTCCTATCATTGGGATGCATATAAAACCGGAAAAAAGGATTTTGAACAGTTGGAAATGGCCAGGCATCAGCTTGCCCTGTCGTTTTTGTTTGGCTTAAACGAACCAATACAAAACAAGAAGGACTGCGATGATGCGTTGATGAGATAGGGCGAACGAAGAGACTTAAGAGAACGAAGAGACTTAAGAGACTTAAGAGACTTAAGGGACTTAAGTGACTTGAGAGACTTGAGAGACTTGAGAGACTTAAGAGAACGAAGAGACTTAAGGGACTTGAGAGACTTGAGAGACTTGATAGAACGAAGAGAATGAGAGAAACAAAGAACAACGAACCCCGTTAAATCTACTTCTATCGTCGCATTTAACGGGGCAAGGAACACCGAACAACGAACAATAATTATAAACAGATGAACAATAGACTCCTTTTGCTTGCTTGTATTCCGCTGCTATTGGCCTGCGAAAAGGTATTCTTTGAAGACGATCTGCAGTCGGATGATCCTTACGATAATTTCGATTATTTATGGACTGAATGCGATCAGAAATATTCTTTTTTTGACTACAAAAACATTGACTGGGAAGCTATTCGCGGGCAATACCGCGATATGCTGTACCCGGAAATGAGCGATGATTCACTTTTTAAAGTTATGGGAGCCATGCTACGAGAGCTCAAAGATGACCATGTCAATTTGATATCCAGCCTCAACATCTCCTATTACGGAAACTATAAAAGTGGTCCGGACAACTTCGAATGGCGGGTGATTGCCGACCATTATTTACCGCAGAATCATTACCGCTCGGGCCCGTTCCGTCACGACTTTATCCGCGGCGACTCCATTGCATATATCCGCCTGCCCTCCTTTACCGGAAATGCCAATAATGACAATCTGAATTTTATGCTCAAGCGTTATCAGCATACCAAAGGGATAATTTTTGACATCCGGGAAAATGGCGGTGGCAGCATCGCTGACATCTATAGAATCTTAAGCCGTTTTGTTGACCAAAAGACTTTGCTATACTCCTCGCGCATCAAAAATGGGCCGGGGCATAATGACTTCACCGCCCCAAAGCCCGTGTATCTTTCGCCATCTGAGGAAACCACCTACCACAAGAAGGTGATTTTGCTGGCCGATCGCAGCTCTTATAGCGCCAGCTCCTTCACCTGCCTTGCAGCCCGCGCTATTCCCAATATAGTTTTTATGGGAGATACTACTGGCGGAGGCCTGGGTATTCCCAACGGAGGCCAGTTGCCCAACGGCTGGAGATATCGCTTCTCGGTTACTCAAACCATTGACAACCAAGGTAACAACTTCGAAGCCGGCGTGCCTCCCGAAATCCCGGCGCTTTTTCAATGGAATAATCTCCACAAAGACGAAGTGATTGAAAAAGCCATTCAGGAAATCAATGCCACTTCCTGACCTCTCTCCTGCTACATAAAGTAAACGAATCACCGATATTTTTAAAAACAGACCAAATTTTCTGACAAAAAACTTGCATACGCGCTTGATTTTCTTTATATTTGAAAAAATCAGGCTTAATACAACACTATGAAATGTTATAGGCGGCTTCCGATAGTTACTTTAGGCATTGCGCTTTTCTTTATGACCGCGTGTGAAAAAGAAATGCCGAAACAAGATTTGTCTTTTACAGAAATAGCAAAGCTTTTTGACAAACATCAGAAAAAAACAGAACAACTCCAACAAAAATTACACGAAGCAAACAGTTTGGGTAAATCATTGGAGATAAAAAGCAAAATTGACCTTGAGGAAGAAAAATTTGTCTCGAAATTTAATAAAGTTTGCCAGCAAATTCATTTCCCAGCGCCCATTTCTGTCATGAATAATGCCCCTAAAGATGCATTCCGGATAAAAAATGTTTCCATCACTGATATAGATAAGACCGGACTGGTGCATATAGCGGCTGAAATAGAATATCAGAATGACAGCATATCCCCTTTTGCTTATGCTGTTTTTGTTGATGAAAATGGTCAGCGCCTTGATCCCAACCATTATGTCATTTTATCTCCACCCAGTTTTTCCAGGGGTGAAATTACAAACCACATAAATCAACAATCTTTTCTTATAGAAGGGGTTTACCATTGCGTTACAGCTTTAGAGCATGCTGATGCGATTTTGTTTAAAACAGAAGAAGCATACCTGGCCAACAAATAAGGATATTTGTGACAACAGCCATGGGCACGGATAGCTTTCCTTTGCCCGGCTGCCATAAAATCTTTTGGAATAGGCCAACAATTCACAGAAAAAACTGTTACTTTTGCAGCAGATTTCTCAAAACAGGGGTGCCCTAAATTCCGGGCTGAGATCAAACCCTCAATACCTGATCCGGGTAATACCGGCGAAGGGAAAAGGACATGACCAACTAACGAACAGTTTTTCCACCCCTTTTTAGCTGTTCTTTGTTGAACCAAAACAATTAAAAAGTATCATGAAAAGGATTAGTTTATTGTTGTCGTTGATGTTATGCAGCATTATTATTTTAGCACAAAACGACATCAGAGGAATCGTTCTGGATGCCCAATCCGGGGAATCATTACCGGGAGCTCACATCAAAATGAAAAACTCCCTAAAATCAACAGTAAGTGACCAGGAAGGGAAATTTATTTTCTCAAGCATAAAGACTGGCACTTATAAGCTAGTTATCAGCTACGTAGGCTATCAAAGCGAGGCCAAAACGGTTGAAGTAAGCAAAGACATGCATTTAAAGGTTCGGCTAACACCTAAAGCCATCATGGAGGACGAAGTCATTATTTCTGCCACCAGAGCCACAGAACGCACACCGGTAACGCATCAAAACATCAGCAAAGCGGAAGTGGAGAAGCGCAATTTAGGCAAAGATATTCCGATGTTACTGGAAAGCACTCCATCGTTGATCAGCACGTCGGATGGCGGGACAGGCATCGGCTATACCAGCATGCGCATCCGGGGTACGGGCCTGGAGCGCATCAACGTCACCGTTAATGGGATTCCGCTTAACGATGCTGAATCGCATGGTGTCTTTTTTGTCGATTTGCCGGACATAGCCAGCTCAGTCAGCAACATACAAATACAGCGTGGTGTAGGCACCTCCACGAATGGTGCAGCAGCTTTCGGTGCCAGCATCGACATACAGACACACGAGCTCAAAGAGGAGCCTTACGCTGAAATCTCGGGCGGAGCCGGTTCTTTCAATACCTGGCGCAGCTCCGTACTGGCCGGAACCGGCCTGATCAACAATCACTGGACCTTTGATGCTCGCTTATCGCGTATTCATTCTGACGGATTTATTGACAGAGCATACTCAGACCTCGGGTCGTTTGAAGTTACCGGAGGATATTATGGAAAAAACGACATCATAAAAGTGATGGTCATGTCAGGAAAAGAACAAACCTATCAGGCCTGGTATGGTGTGCCTAAAGACTCACTGAACACGAACAGAACCTATAACCCCTACACCTATGATAATGAAATTGATGACTATCAGCAGGACCATTACCAAATTCATTATTCCCACAGATTCAATAAAAACCTCAGAATCAATACCGCTCTTCACATGACGCGTGGCAAAGGCTTTTATGAAAACTATAAGGAAGATCGCAGCTATTCAGCCTATACGCTGGAAAATCCGGTTTTTGACAATGATACCATCACCCATACTGATTTGATCCAAAAAAAATGGTTGGATAACTACTTCTACGGCCTGGTCTATTCGCTGCATTATGAAAGCCAGGAGCGTTTATCAGCAACACTGGGCGGCAGCATCAACCAATACGACGGAGACCATTACGGCGAAGTAATCTGGTCGGAAATGGGAAGTATCCCCAAAGGCTTTCAGTGGTATGAAAACTCCGGCCTGAAAAATGATTTCAACATTTACGCTAAAGTAAACTACCAACTCAACCGTATCTTTTCACTATACGGAGACGCCCAATACCGCCACATAAACTATTCCATTGACGGCATCCATGATGACCTGAAAGATTTAACCATGGAAAAAGAATACAACTTCTTCAATCCTAAGGGAGGGATGTATATTGATGTTGATGGGCGAAATAAGATCTATGCAACCGTAGGCGTAGCCCACCGTGAGCCAAACCGTGGAGCCTTTCGGGATGCAGACCCCGGCGATAACCCCAGAGAAGAGCGCCTGATCGATTATGAGCTAGGCTATGAGTATCAAGCCCGTCAATTCTCCGGCATGCTGAATCTTTATTATATGGATTATACAGATCAGTTAATTACGACCGGCGAGATCAACAATACCGGGAATCCTATTTTAAAAAATATTCCCAAAAGCTACCGCACAGGAATTGAAGTCAGCACCAGAACAAGGTTAGGTTCTGTTATCGACTGGCAGTTAAATGCTACCTTTAGTCAAAACAAAATAGAAAATTACACGGCCTATATCGACAACTACGAAATATGGCCACAACAGGATCAGGAGTATCTAGGCACAACAGATATATCATTTTCGCCCAACATCATAGCCAAAAGCTTAATCGAGTGGGCTGTTACCGATAAGCTAAGTATGAACCTGATGTCACAATATATCGGACGACAGTACATTGACAATACCTCCAATGAATACCGCAGCATAGACCCCTATTTCGTCAACGACCTGCAATTCAACTACCACCTAAACACTAAAGCAATTCCAAAGCTCGAATTTAATCTAATCATTCATAATATTTTAAATGAAGAATACGAGACCAATGCCTGGGTATACCGTTATCGGAATCATTCAGCAGGAAAGGAATATACTTCGTTTGGGTATTTTCCACAGGCCGGAATACATTTTATGAGTGGTATAACAATGAAGTTTTAATCAAAACATCCGGATTACAGAGGAGGGGAGCGTTTTCGTTCTCCTCTTTTTTTTATACGCTCGCTTCAAGTCAGAAAAAAGTGCTTCAACACTCCGGTGACAGCATAGGATATAACGGCACATAATGCAAAAAAAGGCTGTTGTTTCCAACAGCCTTTTTTTATATACATTTTAAGAAGGGCAGCATTAGATTACAATCAAACGTTTGGCTACTTTTTGATCTTCAGTAATCATTTGAATAATGTAATTACCCTTATTGAGTCTGCTAATATCCAGAGAAACCTTCTGCAATCCGGATGTCAGATTTTGTTGTTCAGTCATCAGCAGGCGGCCGTTTAAGTCATAGACACGGAATAAAACATCCGATGATTTAAGGAGTTCAAATTCAAGGTGTGCATTATTTGAAGCCGGATTAGGATAAAGCTTCACCTCAAGCTTTTGCACATCAGTAAATGATTCTGCTGGTTCAGCCAGTCCGGTATATTTGTCTGTTGAGAAAAAGCCACGTCCGTAGGTAGCAGCATAGATACGGCCATAGTTGGTAACGCCGGGATATACATCTGTAAAGATCTGTCCGTCGATTTCGTTCTGTATTGACATATAAGGCAGGTTCATTCTTTGCTGGTCGAGCATATAAACAGGCACTCTGTCAAGGCCTACATTTTCTTCAACCCAGTTTACCGTAGAAGCAGTAATATCATCAGTAGCAAAAATACCATACTCTGTTCCAAGCAGCACATTGGAGCCATTAAACATAGGGATTAATGAGGCATAAACCGGCATAGCAGGCAGATCACCCTGTACGGAGGTGAAGGTAGGGCTTGGGCTCATCGCGTCGGTAGAGCGATAGATATATTCTGTTTCGCCATAATTTCCGAGCGTAACAATAATATGGTTTTTATCACTGGGGTCCAGTGCGATGGAAGTCACCCAACGGCCTTTAGCAAAAGCCTTAATCGAGTCTACTTCAATAACTTGCTGACTACTGCCAACATCAGCTTCGGTAGAGTCCCATGCAGCCATAATATTCTTAATACGGTATACTTTTCCATTGGCACCTCTGCCACCCTGAGTACCAATATACATAACGTCTCCATCCTGGGACATCACCATACTCTGAACGGTTCCGTTTATATCAGCAATTTTGAACCATTCGGGGGTAACGGAAAAGTCTAAAGCTTCCCGAGTCATCCACACGGCTTTATCTGTTCCCAAAAAGTAGCGCGACTGCACCGGGTCGGCGACCTGAATAGAGTCAAGGCTACCTAAGGGCTGATTTAAAATATATTTAAACGGATAAGCATTCGTGTAACTGCGGACAATGATGGTGTCACCAGCAGAATAACTTTCGGTACTGTCTGTTTTAAACCAAACCGAATCACGAGAGTTCGCTACATTAACACCTTCCCACAATTTCAGGGGAGTGACAAAAGAGCCAGAAATGCCTTCATCAACCATTCGTTGGCTATAGTATCCTGGCACCTCATCACCAGAGCTATTAGTTTCTACGCCCAGTTCCCAGTCGGCACCTTTATCAAAGCTTCTTCCTGTAGTACCATAATAGGAACTAACAAAGAAGATATCCTGATTAATGGTAGAGAAAGCAGCATGTCCACCATCACCATAGAATAAGACTTCGGCATTTTGCGGTGTATTTCCATCTCCACTGACATAAGGAGTGCTATTATCCTGTGTTCCACCCATCACACCTCCATCGGGAGCAATGGCAACAGTATAAAACTGTGTAATATTGTAATTACGATTCAAAGGAGCGAACGATTGTCCTTTATCGCTTGTTTTGAAAATACCACCATCAGTACCGGCATACATAATGTTAGGATCATTAGGATGGAATTTATACACATGGTGGTCGGCATGCACATAATGTTGTGTCACGGCACCACCCAGGACATCCAGGTAGCTTTGAGTAATCTGACTCCAGGCAAATGGTTGGCCGGGAGTAACCTGTGTTCCTTCCCACATGTTGATACCCCCAACAAAGATATGATAAGGGTCGGAAGGATCTATTTCGACAACATTATCATAGCCTCCCTGATTATTGGATCCAAAGACCTCAAAGTTAGAGCTACCACCAGGACCTATCAGGCTCCAGGTGTCCCCGATATCATCAGACATATAAACGCCTTTCAGCGAGCCGTGGTCTGGCAAAGGAAATCCATTTCCATCGCGAGACTCCAAAGCAATAACGGCATAGATAGTACTATCATTATCATGAATAGCTAACTCAATTCTTAAGTTGTCATTAGCAGGCAGTTGAGGGGTGCCATTAGAAACACTGTTAAAGTCATCAGGATCACCAGTTTTGCTTACATATACTTTAGCAGAGCCTGCTGAACCAATAGTAGCAACAACCACACCACCATCAGAAACCTTGACATCCTGGACATCGGTCTTTAATGGAGCACCATTCGACAAAATCGGTGGGTCGATCCAGGAGGCACCACCATCATCCGAATATTTCAATCCATTATTCGTGGCCGCCCACACATCGCCATTAATAGGATTAACAGCTACGCGGTTCACTAAAGCCCAGGCTGCAGAAGCCGAATTGCCTGTGGCAGGGATGGTAGAGCTCAGCAGATCGAAGTTTGTCCCATCGGTTGATTTGTAAATTCCTGTTCCCAGTATCCCCGGAGTGGAATAGTTATTACCCAGCACATTGGCAAAGTCTTCACCAGTACCGGCGTAGATTTCTCCGTTGGGCCCCATTTCGACAGAAGAAATAGAGAGGTTCTCTTCTACATCAGTAATTTGTGTCCAGGATGAACCTCCGGTAGTGGTTTTCCATAAACCACCGGATACACCACCGGTATAAATAATTTGAGGATTGGAAGGATCGATGCACAAGGCACGTGTACGACCACCGACATTGTCCGGCCCCAACTCATCCCACTGCAGGCTTAATGCCTTATCAGCATTCTGATTATGTTTTAGCTGATAACGGGAAGCCAGCACATCACGATGATCAATATGACCACTCAGGCGTTCACCTTTCATGGAAGAAAGATATTCCATAGCTTTCTTAATTCCCTTGGTGTAATTCATATAGGTTTTATCGCGCCGGTCATATTGCGCTTCCACCTCCTGATCAGGAGATAACGTAAAAACTGCAACTCCTACAATTAAAAGAGCTGCCGCACTCACAACTAATTTCTTTAAGTTCATATGTTTATAATTTTTATTTTATTAGTGGTCATATTATTTAGCCCGTACTTTGATCGGGAGAACTCACCATAGCAAATCAAACATCCATCACACACTTTTTAATTCCATTATCATCATGCAGGTGTTTGTTCCGCCTGAGGCGTATTATGGCTTGGTTCATATATTTTATTCTTTCGTCTTTGCGTGTTCAAAAAAACGGACATTTACAACAAACTAAAAAAGCAACAGTTTTATTAAGCAAAAAGTTTCAATATGTTATGTTAAATACCTGCTCATTTTCTTGTTTTAAAATAAGGCTGCAAGATACAGCTTTTTACAGGAACCACAAGCCGGCATTATAAAAAATATTAACACAAAACAAACATACAAAATTTCCGTCAACAAAGATAAGGAAAACCAGAAAACGGTTAGCAAAAACCAGTTACAGGCCAAAATCAGTTATATCGTCCGCCGATATAAAAGCTAATATAGAAGCTTAAAAACCATTGTTTATTTTCATTAAGAGCCATAATCGGAATTTTATCGGGATACAAATCCAGGATAGCCCCTGTTTCCAGGGCAGCGATTTTGTCATTGGCATTCGCAAATTCGAAGTTAAATCCAAGTTTAGCATACCCACCGGGGTAGAATCCCAGTTCATTAAAGCCTTTTGTAAAGGGTCCACGACCCTGTATATCCCAGACACCATGTTTTTCCGGATTATATTTTTCCAGGTTTCTGGTAATCCCTGAAAAATAGGAGGAGTTATCCTGAATAACATACAGGTATACAGGTTTTGTAAGCCCGGCAGAAAAGCCAGCACCATAAAACAAGCGAACTTCCACTCCATAATCCCAGAGTGGCTCCCGGTTCAGGAGTTGCATGCGGCCTCCGCCAGCACGAGTAATAAACAATGAATTAATTTTGCCGTAAATAAAGCTTTTGGTATTGGGATAAAAGGAGTTAATCGTTTTCACCTCTTTCGGATGTTTCATACCAACGATATCCAACTCATAAAACCATTTTTTGTAATACGTGCCTGCACGGATATTGCGTCCATTAATACCAAAGCCATCTGTGTGCAGCATTGCTGACACGCCCCATTCATGACGCAGCAAGGCTTCCGCCCCACTCCGATCTTCTTCCTGGGAAACAAGCCATACCGGAAGCACCACCAGCATGAGCCCAAACCATATGGCTATGGTAAACCGTCGCATTTACCCCCTGTTAGCGCTTTGCTCTGTGGTATTGTCACTATATACACCTGGACATTGGCTGTGAGAGCGGCAGGATGACATAGCCACACTACCAACAAATAACAATCCTAAAAGTAATAATGCTGTTGTCTTTTTTTTCATGATGTAAAGATTTGATTTCATGTTTTACAAAAATAATATATTAATCTAAACGAAGGATACCATAAAAAGAATATACTCCCATAGAATATTAACAACCATTTGATACAATCGTTTAAAAAAAAGACAAATTCCATTTATTCAGTTATTTCATCCTGAAGTTTTCCTGTTATCTTTGTACGATAAACATGATTAAAACATATTAAAGCCATGGTCAGTCAGGTTAAGATAGAAGAAAGCTGGGAGGACAT
This sequence comes from Bacteroidota bacterium, assembly GCA_051748205.1. Taxonomy (GTDB): domain Bacteria; phylum Bacteroidota; class Bacteroidia; order Bacteroidales; family PWNQ01; genus PWNQ01. The sequence goes on from JBNJHE010000020.1 coordinate 27,405, forward strand.
ACTCCACGATGAATTTCAGAAAGAATATTTTCAATCATTAAAGAATTTTTTAATCAGTGAAGGTCAACGTCATCAGGTATATCCTACTGGAGAAAAGATATTCTCTGCTTTTAACCTGACCCCTTTCAGCAAGGTAAGAGTAGTTATTTTGGGTCAGGACCCTTACCATGGCCATGGGCAGTCTCATGGGCTGGCATTTTCTGTACCCGAAGGTATTGCCATACCTCCTTCATTAAAGAACATCTTTAAGGAATTAAATCATGAGCTGGGTATAGCCATACCCGGGGCAGGCAATTTAGAGCCCTGGGCTGCCCAGGGCGTATTTCTTTTAAATGCCATTCTGACAGTAAGAGCCAGGCAAGCCGGTTCTCATCAAAAAAAGGGCTGGGAAACGTTTACTGATGCCGTTATTCAAAAAATATCCTCCTTAAGATCAAATGTAGTATTTTTGCTTTGGGGTAACTATGCACGGGCAAAAAAAGAATTAATCGACACGAAAAAACATCATGTACTAGAAACAACACACCCCTCTCCTTTCTCTGCCAACCGTGGCTTTTTTGGCTGCGATCATTTTAAGCAAACGAATGAAATTCTGATACATCAAGGACAAAAACCAATACAATGGTCTTTGGATTAAGATTTGTGATTATCGTTTTTCTCTTTTCCTTCAGCCTGACAGGAAGCAGTCAGCAATTCATGTACTGTCATTTTGATCATCAGCAACAGCCAGAGCTAATTGCCCTGGCTGATGGAGAATCAGCACAGGATAAGTGCCATGACATCATTCATCAATTAAGACATAAAGGCTATCTGGAAGCCTCTCTGGACAGCTTATACCAACAGAAAGACACTGCCATTGCATTAATACACAGGGGCTCACAATATCAAATAGAAGCACTTACGACTTTCCTTGTCCGGGAAAACACCACACAAAAATCAATAACTTTTACAAATTATGAGATGCTTTCCCAACATATAGAAAATAAACTTATAACATATCGCAACTCAGGCTATCCTTTTAGCAGTGCAAGCGCCAAAATACTGTCTGTCCATGACACACTTATTCAACTTTCGATTGTCTGGCAAAAAAAAAGAAAAGTAACTATTGACACCATACGCCTGATCAAAAATACTGAGTTATTGAATCCCGATTTTCTGTTTGGCTATCTTAATATACATCCTGGCGAGCCTTTTCATCAAGAAAAGATCAATAACATCACAAAAAAGATCAAGCAGCTGTCTTTTGTGCAGCTCAGTGCGGCCCCGCGCATCCGGTTTAACGGCGATCAAGCAAGTATAGAGCTCGAGCTCGAATCCCGCGCATCCAATACTTTTGATGGCATCATAGGGTTTACAACGCAAAACAACGACAAGCTGCAGCTAAGCGGTCAGGCCACCGTAGACCTGACAAATGCATTTTCGCAAGGCGAAGCGCTTTCCATAGACTGGGCAGCTCCGGGGCAACAAAGCCAATCCTTACTTTTGCAATCCGACATCCCGTATCTTTTCCGGACACCCTTTGGCTTATCCTTAGATTTTAGCCTTTACAAACAAGACAGCAGCTACGTCAATCTTGATTTCAAAGGCGGGATCCAATATCAGTTCAGCTACCACAACAAAGCCTCGGTTTACTACCAACATGCGAGCTCTGATATTCTAACCGACACGATTATTAACATACAAACCCTTCCCTATCGTTCGCACGGCCTGGGCGTGAGTTATACTTTCAATAATTTAGATTTACAGACTATGCCCCGCAAAGGCTGGACACTTTTTGCTGCGTTTACAGCAAGCACAAAGCAATTACCACAAAACACCAGGCTATCCGAATCTGTCAGAGATTCTCTGAACCCCTCCGCCCAAAGTATCGCCACACATCTAAAACTGGAAAGATACTTTAACCCTTATCCCCGCTCTGTCATATATATACAAAACGAATCAAAATATCTGGAAGACAAACAGATAAGCAAAAATCAGCTCTATCGACTGGGAGGAATACAGAATTTAAAAGGCTTTGATGAAGACCAGTTTAGAGTTAAAGCATATAGCCTTTTACATTTAGAATATCGCTTTTTGCTGGAACGATACTCCTATTTGCTGGCGTTTGGCAATATGGCTATTACACAGGGGCACAAAAAGGATGTTTCTTATCCATATGGATTTGGCGCCGGACTGGCTTTTCAAACTGATGCCGGCTTATTCAATCTCTTTTATGCTATTGGCAAACAACACAATCAACCATTGCTATTTCGAAATTCCAAAATTCATTTTGGATTCAAAAGCTTGTTCTAATCAATACGATACTGATTGACCCGATCCTTAATATTGATATTCAAACTTCGTAACAGTAAAATCGGCATAAGGCTTTAGCTCACCATCAATCATCCAGTTCGCTTTAATCCTCGTAGGGATAATCATACCATCAAACCACTCATAGTCACCAAACTGGCCAACCCAATCTGTCAGCTGATCATCTTTATACCTTTTGGTTTCAATCTTTTCGATCAAGCCCTGACTATCGGTAAACGTCACCAGGTATTTTATGGACATACCCTGATAATCCATTTTCAAATAAGCACTTTGATCATCAACCGCTTCCCAGCTAATATATTCCCCCGGAAGCAGATTGGTGGGCATCCACACCGATTCACCCAGCCATCGCAATAATTCTGCCTGATCGATCTTTTGGCCCTTAAAATGTGCCACAGGTAAAATTGAAAAAAGATATATCTTCAATCCTCCTTTTCCATCAATATAACTATCCACTGCTTTGTACTTACTGGTCTTTCCTATCCACACGAACCCCGGTTTATCAGCAGTAAAATGTTGGACACCTTTGATACTGTCAAAAGGCTTTGATAAATCAGCACGAAATTCACCATGATAATGGATTTTCAAAGAAGTTAACCATTTTTGCTCCATACCTGCATTACCCAATGCTACATCAAAATATCTTTTAACGGGTTTGGGTAATTGATCCATCGTTATCGTAGAAATGGAAACCCTATCCATCTCCACTTGATTATCATATAATTCGGAAATCTTCTTCTTACCAGCGCATCCAAACATAAAGATTATCAGCATTAAAATAATTAGACTATGAACCCTCATTCTGCAGAACTTCAAAACCACATCTGATTTAGTTATAAGTGCTACAAAGATATGAAAAATGGCATTATGGCAGCAAATAATAAATCATAACAACAAATCATAATGTATGTTAAGCATTACCATGAAAAATTGTAATTTTGCAAACTTTTAGGAGCACACACTATATGGGATTAAAGCAAGAAATACAAAAGCGAAAAACATTTGCCATCGTAAGTCACCCGGATGCGGGAAAGACCACACTTACGGAAAAATTCCTGCTGTTTGGCGGAGCCATTCAGGTTGCCGGGGCTGTCAAATCCAACAAGATCAAGAAGACAGCCACTTCCGACTTTATGGAAATTGAAAAACAACGCGGAATCTCGGTAGCCACTTCCGTGATGGGTTTTGAATACCGTGATTTCAAAGTCAATATTTTGGACACGCCTGGGCACCAGGACTTTGCCGAGGACACGTTCCGCACGCTAACGGCAGCCGACAGCGCAATTGTGGTCATTGATGCCGCTAAGGGTGTAGAGCCGCAAACCAAACGCCTGGTGGAAGTGCTGCGAATGCGCGACACGCCCATCATTGTTTTTGTCAATAAACTGGACCGTCCCGGGAAAGATCCCTTCGATTTGATGGATGAGATCGAAGAAACCCTGGATATCAAAGTTCGCCCGCTAAGCTGGCCCATTGGTATGGGGCCTGATTTCAGAGGAGTGTATGACATTTACAGTCAAAAACTAAAACTCTTTCAGCCAAATGAAAAGGCTGATGATGAAAATAGCTTTGTCTTTGATAACCTGGATAATCGTGAGCTAAATGAAGCTATCGGCGAGGAAATAGAAACCCTTAGGAACGATCTTGACTTAGTGGATGGTGTGTATCCCGAATTCAATCATGAAGAGTATCAAAATGCCGGTATAACACCTGTTTTCTTTGGTAGTGCCCTGAATAACTTTGGTGTACAAGAAATTTTGGACTGCTTTCTGGATATCGCTCCTAACCCCATGAGCGGAAAAGCCGAAGAACGTGTAGTAGAACCGCAGGAGGATAAATTCACCGGCTTCGTGTTTAAAATCCATGCAAATCTGGACCCAAATCACCGCGACCGCATTGCTTTTGTACGTGTGAACTCCGGGATATTCAAACGAAATCAGTTTTATCAACATGTACGCCTTGGCAAGCAATTGCGCTTTGCCTCACCCACAGCCTTTATGGCTTCCAAAAAGTCGGTAATTGATGAGGCTTATCCCGGTGATATCGTAGGACTACATGATACCGGCAACTTCAAAATCGGCGACACCATCACCGAAGGTGAAGAGCTACATTTTAAAGGCATGCCCAGCTTCTCGCCCGAGCTCTTTAAATATATCGAGAATGCTGATCCGATGAAATCCAAACAGCTCCACAAAGGCATCGACCAGCTGATGGATGAAGGTGTAGCACAATTGTTTACAGGTAAAGACTCCGGAAGAAAAATCATTGGTACGGTAGGTCAATTGCAATTTGAAGTGATTGAATATCGTCTGCTGCATGAATACGGAGCCAAATGCCGCTACGAAAATATCAAGCTATACAAGACTTGCTGGATAACCTCTAAGAATAAAGATGTTTTAAAAGATTTTATCGACCGCAAAGGCCGGAATATGGCCATTGACAAAGAAGGTCGCGATGTCTTTTTGGCTGAATCACCCTTTGCTCTGCAAATGGCACAGGAAAAATATCCCGAGATTGAATTTCATTTTACAAGTGAGTTTTAAAGAAACGTAAAGACCTGTCAGGTGCGAAGCTAAGCGAGTTTCTGACAGCGTCTCAGGAAGGACTCAGAGCGGAAGGAAATTGTTCAATGTTCAATGTTGCGT
>JBNJHE010000021.1:0-8292 GCA_051748205.1 Bacteroidota bacterium
ACAGATGAAAACTTTTATCCTCATTACCGTAACATTCTTTTCAGTGACAGCATTAGGTCAAAGCACCCTGACGAACGAAGAAGTCTATGATTTTGAAACGGGTGATATTTTCCAGACCGAATATCGACAAAGCAATGCCTGGGGACCAGTAGGCGTGCCTGTTTATAAAACCCGGACCATCATCGACAAATCAACATCTTCCTCCACAGATACTATTTTTTATACCATCCAAAGGGACATCTACTCCCCTCCCTCCTGCCAGGGATGTACCGCTGTTTTTAGCACCGACACACTCACAGACACCATTACCAATCTAAACCAGGCGGTTACTCATAATAATCAGACTATATGCTTACCAATCATAGATTCAATTTATACAGACTATTGTAGCAGAATGGTTTGGGCTAAAATGCCCGGTCAGGATACAGGATGTTTTGAACCGGTAACACATACGACAAAATTTATAAAAGGAGCTGGTGGCCCGTATTATAACAAAACGGAGCCTGCAGGATATTTATTTACTGTATATGATCTTATCTATTATTACAAAGCCCCGGACACTTGCGGATCGCTGGTCACTTCTGTCAAAAATCCGGTTAGAAACAATCCCGACATCAGTATCTCCCCCAATCCGGTTACTGATCAGGCAACCATCAGGCTTCCCTCCGACCATAGTGGTGCTGAGATCACAATTTATAGCCTGCAGGGAAAAGTTATCAGAAAGTACAGAAATATTAATAGCCGGACAGTCAACTTTGAAAGAGGTAAGCTACCGTCTGGATTATATATTGTTTCCATATTCATCGAGAATAAATACTATACGGACAGGATGATTATGGATTAGTGCACTAGTTTTTAACCTATACAGCAAATATAAAATGACAATCACATTAATGTTAATTAGAAAATTCCTGATCCTATTATTTATTGTAGCAATAAGTGGATGTTCAATTTTTAAGCCAGCGACCAAGACTACAGGAGCAAATATTTATATAAACGGAATCGACATTCCAGGGGGGAAAACAGAATTAAGCATTGAAAAAGAGGGTTTTTCGATTGAATTCAGTGTTTTCCCCTACAGCGCGTCAGAAAAGCAACGACATGCAGCTCAAATAGCAGCAACAGCAGACGCATCAAATCTAAAATATTTCGAAGAAGGAGCAATAGACCGGTTAAATCCTTTCTTATCCGATCTGGGAACCGGTATAGCAACCGAAAGATACAAGGGTTATGATTGCATGTATATCAGAGATTCCGGACACCATTATATCTATTACAAATCTGACAGGGACAAAAGAGCAGAGCTGGTGAAAAAAGCCAGGAACGGCAAGGTAAGGCTCCGCTGGGATGTAAATTGCTTTTATACTGAAGACCGGAGAGTTAAAATCAAAGATTCAGACATTGATACCATTTATTTAATGATTTTTATTGATGAGAATCTGAATAATAAAATTGACACAAACGAGTACAGTCTTATAACATTAAATTTTGAAAATTCGTTTAAAGACGCCAAAGACGGATCATAAAATCAGCAATGTGCAACAAGCAGTAAAACAAAAAGTCATTAATAAATGTAAAAACAAAAGTATGTCAGAAAAAATTAAATTAATTCTTTTAAGTCTATGCTTACTTGCAGGGCAAATAGCTTTTAGTCAAACAGATAAAGAAAAAGCTTTACAAAAAGGGCAAGAAGCAATCAAGCTTATGGATAATGGTAATATCGACAGAAGCATTGCATTGCTGGAAGAAGCCAAAAAACTAGATCCTGATAATTTTATTTATGCATATGAAATTGCTTTAGCCAATTATCTAAATAAAGATTACAAGAAAACTGTGCGCTTGCTAAAAAAGCTTAAAAACCATAAAGACATCAACGAGAGATATTTTCAATTACTGGGAAACAGCTATGACTTAATGGGTAAGCCGGAAAAGGCACTGAAAGCCTACGATAAGGGACTGGAAAAGTTCCCCAATTCCGGCATGATAATGTTGGAAAAAGGGAATGTTTATCTACTTCAGGAAGAGTATGATCAGGCTTTGTCATATTATGAACAGGGGATTAAGGCCGATCCGCAGTTTCCGTCAAACTATTATAGAGCAACATTAATGTATTTGAATTCTACAGAAGAAGTGTGGGGGATGATTTACGGTGAGATATTTATGAATCTGGAGCGCAATTCGGCACGCACTGTTGAAATCAGTCGGCTACTTTATAATACCTACAAAAGTGAAATTGAGATAAGTTCTGATACCTCAGCATCTGTCAGCTTTTGTCAAAACGCCAACATACTTATAAAGGACACTCAGGATTCCGATGGATTTAAACTGCCGTTTGAAATGACTGCTTACGAATTTACGCTGATGATTGCATTACAGGGCGAGGACACAATAGACATGCATGCTCTTGACAGAATACGTCAGGATTTTGTCAGTATCTATTATAAAAATGATTTAAACAAGAAATATCCGAATGTTCTGTTTGACTATCAAAAAAAAGTACTGGAAGCCGGCCATATGGAAGCCTATAATCACTGGATACTTATGAAAGGTGATGAAGAAGCCTTTCATAACTGGCATCAGGAAAACCAAACAAAATGGGATGATTTTGTCAATTGGTTTACCGAAAACAGCATGGAAATCAATGAATCTAAAAGGTTTTATTCCAAACAGTACCTCAACAATGAATAGCGTAAATAGTAAGTATTTATAATGATTTCAGATTTAGAATCACAAAGCAATTTTAAAAACCAAAATATCCAAACCCCAAAAAAACCAATTTTATGAAAAGCCCAATCTTCACCGTCGTTTTTTTATTCCTTGCTGTATTTGCATTTTCCCAGGAAAGTGCTGACAGTCTTATTCAGCTAGGAATTCAACATCATGACAACGGCCAATATGGCGAAGCCATAAAAGCCTATCAGCAAGCACTCGATATAGACGATGAATCCATGATAGCGCATTACGAAATCGCTTTGTCCTATATGCATGCCGAAGAATATAAAAAAGCGATTAAGCACAGTGACATCGTTATCAAATCCGGAGGCAAGCATGCTTTAGCAGCATACGTTACCAAAGGTTCCAGCCTGGATTACTTAGGTAAAACAAAAAAATCCATTAAATTATTCAAAAAGGCCATAAACGAATTTGGCGACCATTATTTACTCCATTACAATTTAGCATACAATTATTACCATCTCGAAAAATACAAAGAAGCTGAAGAGTCAGCCATCAATGCCATTAACTCCAACACTGCTCACTCCAGCAGCCATCTGCTCCTGGGGTACATTAAGTCCGATCAAAATCAAAAAGTCCAAAGCATTCTTTCTTTACACTTCTTTCTGCTATTGGAGCCCCATTCGGATAGGGCAAAAGTCGCTTACAATTTATTGTCAGACCAGTTCAGAGGAAATGTTGAAAAAGATGAAGATAAGCCCGGCGAAATCAATATCTACGTAAATGCTGATAATGAGGATTCAGATTTCAGTGCTGCTGAATTGATGCTTTCCATGCTGGAGGCTTCAAATAATATTGAAGAAAATAAAGAAAAAACAAAAGAGGAATTATTCATTGAGAATACCCGCTCATTCTTTAATATACTGGGTGAATTGAATGAAGAAGATAAGGATGGATTATGGTGGGACATGTACATCCCGGTATTATATAATATTGCTCAATCTGAACACATGGATACCTATTGCTATTACATCAGCCAGTCGGGCAATGAAAAAGCACAACAATGGCTGAAAGATAATGAAGATAAATTAAAAGCATTTGCCAGTTGGATGAATGAAAACTAAAAACCTGCCATTTTATTTTCTTGCTTTTGGCCTTTTGATCAGCCTGAAATTCTGGTTCGCTTCGGCTGATAACCAGGCTTTGTCCGTATTATTAAAGCCAACCAATGCCATATTTAGCATTATGACTGACTCAGAATCAGCATATTCGCCAGACACCGGGTTTTATCATGAAAAGTTTAACATCCTGATCGACAAATCATGTGCAGGTTACAACTTTATGCTGATTAACTTTCTTATGGTTTACGTATTAGTGTTAAAATATGTGAAAAAGCCACATTTTAAATGGCTGCTACTCCCCCTCACACTTGCCTTTAGTCTGGTTATCACAGTTTTTGTTAACTCCTTCCGGATAATAGCCTCAGCAAACTTTCAACATACGATTTATGAAATGTTAAACGTTAAACAAGAAATCGTTCATCAAACCATAGGCGTGATCACCTATTTGTCATTTTTGATCATCATATATTTGATAACAGAAAAAATCTTAGCCCGGAAATATGAAAAAATTAATGAATCCTAAATGGTTGTTTCTCATCAACACCATCCCGATTATCCTCTTATTCTTTCTCTACATTTCGCAGTATAATATTATCAAAAGCCTGCTGGAACCTGAAAGCATCCGGTTATGGAAAATCTTTGGCGGGACTTTGGGGGTTTTAGGAATCTTAAATTTTCTTTATGCACTTTATCTGACAGTAAAAAAGAAAAACGTATCCGTCATTTATGGCCTGGCCGCCCTGCTTATCTACATTCCGTTCATCTATCTGTATGGTTATCATATTGACAGCATCATTCCCTTTTCCCTGCCTTCATGGATGATCCCCGGGAACCTCATGATGTACTTAGGCACATTTTTAATGCCGACACTGGCCTACGCTTTGTTTATCCTGGTCATCTATTTTACACCCAAAAAAGAAGACCTTAAACCCTGGTTAAGTTTCTTATACGCATTGCTTGTACCCGTAATCTGGTATGTTTTTATCGAATTGATCTTACCGTTTTGGCAACCGCCTACATCAAAATACTTATGGCATGCCGGCACCATACTCATCATCGTATTCACCTTGCTATTTCTATTTTTCCTGATCCGTAGCATCTATATTCTGACAATCAAAAAGTCAGCATTATGGAACAAATACGAACTGCTTTGGAAAATTCCGGTTGCACTAATATTTCCGTTGCTTGGCTTAGCTGTAAATAACGGAGTAATTTTTGACAAGTTTGGGGACTATGTTTTTGGTGATTTTAGCAATATCTGGTTTTATCTCCTTGCTGTTATTAATGCATTGGTTATCTGCTTACCCCGCCTCGATCACAAAAAATACAGAATTGCATTATTTCTCGGACGTAGCATTACATTTTCCTTCACCTTTTACTTCTTCCTTGTTTTTCTTCCATATTTGCCGCTTTCCATTGTGGCCATTATCGCTTTCGGGTTAGGATTTCTGATGCTAACACCTCTGATGCTTTTTGTGATACACGTCAACGAATTATCAAAAGACCTGCAGTATCTAAAAGAAAAAGTATCAACAAGAATTCTATGGGTAAGTTCATCGGCAGGTTTTCTGATCCTCCCCCTTATTATCACCCTTACATTCACCATAGATAAACACAATCTGGAAAAAACACTGGATTATATTTACACGCCGGATTATTACAGCAATTACGACATCAACACCAAATCCTTAAAGAAAACCATACATACCATCAGGCAACATAAAGATAAGAATGGCTTTGGGATCTTCAGCAATCAGACTCCATACCTTTCGCCCTACTTCAACTGGCTGGTATTGGATAATCTTACATTGTCAGACACAAAAATCAATCAAATCGAGAACATTTTCTTTAAAAAGACTGCCGATAGGCCCGCAAGAGACAATATCAGGAAGCAGGATGTTGTAATAACTGATACCACCATTAAAAGCAACTATGATAAATCACAAAATGCCTGGGTTAGCCAGGTCCATTTGGAAATCACCAATAACAGTGCTAACGGGCTGGATGCAGAATATGCCACCACGATTGAATTGCCCCCTGGCTGCTGGATCAGTGATTATTACCTTTATGTAGGCGAGGAGAAAAAGCCCGGAATTCTGGCCGAGAAAAAATCAGCCATGTGGGTTTTTTCCGAAATCAGAAACAGAAAAAGAGATCCGGGAATTCTATATTATCTGACAGGAAACAGGATAAGCCTGAGAGTTTTTCCTTTTACCAAAAACGAAGTGCGAAAAACCGGATTTGAGCTTATCCATAAAGAACCTTTTACTTTATTTATTGACAGCACCGAGCTACAGCTTGGTAAAGCGGGGATCCCTGCAGACGGAAGCTTTGAAAATCAGGATATGGCCTATATCTCTACTAACAAAAAGGAATCTTTACCAAAAGTACAACGACAACCGTATTTTCATTTTCTGGTGAATGCTTCAGAAGGAAATGCCTCAAGATCGGAAGAATACAAATCCCGCATCCGGGATCTAATGCAACAACACCCTGATTTGGAAAACAATTCAAAAATAAGCCGGGTAAACAGCTTCGTCCAGACATTTGAAATTGATGATCCCTGGCAAAATATTTTCAATAACAGTGATTTCACTGGTGGCTTTTTTCTCGACAGGGCGATTAAGTCAACCCTGGTTAAGTCTTATCAACGTCATGACAACAAATATCCAATCATCGTAGTTGTTTCAGACAGCCTTGAAAAAGCTGTTCTGGATAAAGACTTTTCGGATCTGGCCATCACATTCCCGGAAAGCAAATTCTTTTACCATCTGACAGAAAATGCTACATTAATCCCACATTCTTTACTGCATCAACCTGAAAGTCCGGCAGTGGATACAGCAAAAAACGATTTTTTTATTCCTGCACGAAAATATACCACTACTAATGAGCAGGTTTTTTATCTTCCTGATAATGGCAAACCGTCTGTACTATTAAAATCTGACAACCTGTCACTTGATAAAAAAGAGATTAATTCCAGGGACTGGCAATCAGCACTGATGATGCACGGCAACTGGATGTCTCAAAACCTAAACCCGGCGCAATCAAAAGAAGAATGGCTGAGTTTAGTCAAAAGCAGTTTTCGCTCAGGTATTATGACCGCCTTAACCTCATATATCGTTGTGGAAAATGAAGCTCAGGAAGCCATGCTAAAGAAAAAACAGAAACAAGTCTTATCCGGCAATAAATCGCTGGATGCCGGAGAAAATTCACAAAGAATGAGTGAGCCGGGTTTAGGTATTTTAGCTTTACTTTTGGGATTAATATTGTGGCTTAGAAAAAAACGACATACTGCAGTTAAATAATAGGGGGACATTTATGATATGCAAATTGAGCATAGTTAATGTGGACACACTTGCTTCATTTAAAATCAGAAACAACAATGCCATGGCTTTAGTTCTTTTGATGGCTGTTTTAACCGTCTCTATCCTTCCTGCCTGCGGACAGAGAAATAACCCACAGCAGCAGGCTACTGAAGTTATACAACAGGAAAATCGCAATGATAAAAAAGGAGAAGATGTTGAAATCCTGAATCCCGGGGGGCAGGTTCTTCAAACTCGCATTAATCCACCGGCAGGCTTTCAAAGAATATCCTGTCATGAAAATTCTTTTGCTGCTTATTTACGCCAGCTTCCACTGAAACCCCATGGCGCTAAAGTGCACTATTACAACGGAGGCATCAAGCCTGACAAAAATATTTATGAAGCAGTGGCAGACCTGGAAATCGGCGATAAAGACCTTCATCAGTGCGCTGATGCCGTAATGCGGCTACGGGCCGAATATCTTTGGGATCAAAAACAATACGACAGGATACATTTCAATTTTACCAATGGGTTCAGAGTTGATTATAGTGAATGGATAAAAGGGAAACGTATCGCAGTTAATGGCAATACAACACGCTGGGTTAAAAGGAAAGAGCCCTCCAACACCTACGATGACTTATGGAATTATTTGGAAGTCATTTTCACCTATGCCGGAACCCTCTCGCTTTCCAAAGAACTCAAGACTGTTGATTTCAGCAATATAAAAACCGGCGATGTCTTTATACAGGGAGGTTCACCCGGACATGCCGTTATAGTAGTGGATATGGCCCAAAACCCAACAAGCGGAGAAAAGCTATTCCTGCTTGCCCAAAGCTATATGCCTGCACAGGATATTCAGATTTTAAAAAACCCAAATAACAAAACCATCAGCCCGTGGTACTCCTCCAACTGTGATCACAAACTCATCACTCCGGAATGGACTTTTACCAAAGCTGACCTGAAACGATTTGAGGAATAAAAGATACCACCATGAAACAACAACCAGCACTTAAGGGATTTTTAGTTCTGCTTTTGTTTGAACGCTTTGCCTGGTATTCGTTTTTAATTGCTTTGACTTTTTTTCTTTCGGATTCCTTAAATCTATCGAATACAGAAGTCTATCAACCCTATGGAACTTTCTTATGGATCGTTGTTCTGAGCCCTTTGTTGATAGCATTTATAGCGGACAAATACGG
>JBNJHE010000021.1:8392-31260 GCA_051748205.1 Bacteroidota bacterium
AAATCTATCGAATACAGAAGTCTATCAACCCTATGGAACTTTCTTATGGATCGTTGTTCTGAGCCCTTTGTTGATAGCATTTATAGCGGACAAATACGGATTGCTTCTGTTAATGGCTTTACTAGTTCTGATGTTGCTGGATCAATTTATCATTAAAGGATTTATGAACCAACAATCTTACGAGATCATACATATTTTGAATATTATCCCCTACACTATTACTACCACTCTGCTACTCTATTTTGTGTTTGACAATGCCCCTCCCGATCGAAAAGGATTCTATCTTGGATTATATGTGTTTTTTGTATTTTTTGCATCAACGCTTTCAAACTATATGATACAGGTAAATAAAAGCACTACACTTATAATCTTTATTGGCAGCATTATCATTATTGGACTAATCCAATTATTTTTGCACAAAAAACCGGCAAATATTTCCAAAAAGCATTAAAAATTTAGAATAAGCAATGCATATGAGAAAAATCTACAGACTTTTGATATTATTAGTATTATGTCTGACAACATATCAAGGCAACGCACAAAGCAAAGATAAAGCTTATTATCTTGAAAAATCAGAACGGCAAATAAGAGAAGGACAAAACCACAAGGCAATACAGACGGTTTCAGAAGGACTAAAAAAATATCCTGAATCCGGAAAACTATACGAAAGAAGAGGTCTTTTATACGATAGCTTCGGATTCCATGATGAAGCAATTAAGGATTTATATAAAGCCATTGAGTACACCAAAAATGACAGCATCAAATCATTTCTGTATACCAATCTGGGGTCGTATCATTTCGCTATTCGTCAGTTTAAAGAAACATATGAGCTTTCACAAAAAGCCTTAAGGCTCGATTCCACTAATATTGGAGCACTGAATAATCTGGCTATCTCAGCAATGAATCTAGGAAAGAAACAGCAAGCAGTGAAAAGTTTAAAAAAAATTCTATTACTAGACACCACCTTCATTTTGGCCTATACGAATATCGCCTATTTATATCAGGCAAAAGGTCAACATAACAAGGCATTATCATATCTCAACAAGGCTGCTACCATCTCACCGGAAGAATATTTAATCTATAGCAACCGAAGCTTTAGTAAACTCAAGCTGAATGACATAGAAGGTGCATTGAAGGATGTTAATCATTCGTTAGACCTCAACCCCTCCAATTCCTATGCTTATAAGATAAGAGCACTGATATTCCTGGAGTTAAATCAAACAAAGAATGCCTGTAAGGATTTATATACAGCGCAAAAAAATGGATACACCCGGCAATATGGGCAGGAAGTAAATGAGTTAATAGAAAAGCACTGCCGTTAGTGTAATGTCAATGCTGTTGTGGTGATTAAGTCGCAAAAGCATCACCCTCTCCACCAATAGCGCAACAAACGTCTAAGACCTTTGCGCTTAAACTGAGCCAGGAAAACACCTGCGATAACAACGGCCATACCAAGAATCTTTTGAGCAGTAAACTGTTCACCCAGAAAAAAATAGGATACCACAGCAGTAATAATAGGAATCAAATTGGTAAAGATATTGGTTCTGGATACGCCCAGTCCGTGTATCGCATTAACATAAAAAATAAATGCCAAAGAGGAAGCAAAAACAGCAAGCATAATCATGGGCAAAATCAATTCAAGAGTAAAATTAACACCCTGTATTTCGTCGGTTTCCATTATCAAAAAAACTGGCAAAAAGTAAACTGCTCCGATGATATTTTGATATGTAATAATTGTAAGCGAGGAATAGCTTCTGGCCAATCGGCCCATGAGTACAGAGGAGAAGAGCCCGGCAATCACGGCAGCACCCAAAAACAACAAACCATTTGGATTTGCATCCAGGTTCAGGCCTTTACCCATAACAATCAACATAACACCAGTAAAGGAAACGATAATGCCCAGCACATTTAAAAAACGGATTTTTTCCTTTAAAAACATAAAGCCGGCCAAAGGCGTAAGGACAGGTATTAAGGCAATCATCACAGAGCTTACCGTTGCGGTAGAGTACTTCACGCCATAGTTTTCGCCGATAAAATACAGAAAGGGCTCAAAAAATGCAGACAGAAGAAACCATTTAAAATCCTGAGGTTTAATCTTCTGCTGCCGTTTAAAGAAAAAAACAAATCCATACAATAGCAGGGAAGACACCAGCAGACGAAAAAAAATAATACTAACAGGATTCAGGTATTTTAAAACCATCTCGGTCCACACAAAAGAAAAGCCCCAGAAGAGCATGGCTAACAGGGCATAAACATATACAACAGCAGGCTGATGACGTTTTATCATAGCCGCAAAAATATCAAAAAACCCTTTCCCCACAGATCATCCTTTGACCAAAAGGGATTTTTTATTATCTTTGCATAGATTTTCGCTGAAAAACCATTAACACAGCGACCTTGCAGCCCAGCGATCACGGGCACTCCTATGAATAACAGCAAACAGGAAAAGCACACAACCAACGTATTTGCCCGGACAGATTTCGATCTGTTCCGGCTAGTATCATATTCTCAAGGTGTTGAGGTGCCGTTTTTATTTTCAAAAAAGTTTTTTTTAACCCATAAAACAATATCTCATGTTAAAAATTGAAGTAATTAATCAAGAAAAAGATTTTGAGCAACTACCGATTAGCCGGGAAGATTATGTAGACTTCCTTTACACACATCTCGACCAGTTTGGCGATGAAAAATCGGCCATCAACAAGTGTCTGGATTTTGCGTTTGAAAAAAATGGGGGTCTGGGTGGTTTTCTTTTAGCAGGTTTCGACGATGATAAGCTTGTTGGGGCCCTGGTGATGAACAAAACCGGCATGAGTGAGTTTATCCCTGAAAACATACTGGTTTATGTTGCTGTACATGAAAGCATGCGAGGAAAAGGCATGGGCCGTGATATCATCACGAAAGCCCTCAATTTAGCCGAAGGCAATGTAAAACTGCATGTTGAATATGAAAATCCGGCCAAACGCCTTTATGAACGAATTGGTTTTAAATCGAAGTATGCTGAAATGCGTTTTGATAAATAATTTATTATGGCTGACTTAATTGTTAACACAAAAAAAATCACGCGAAATCTCGAGAAGCTGGATAAATATCTAAAAAGTCATAATGCCAAATGGACCCTTGTGACAAAGATATTATCGGGCAACCGCAAAATTCTGGAGCCGATATTGGAACATCCCATTATAGAAAACTTACATTCTGTTGGCGACTCCAGGCTTTCCAGCTTACGCACAGTAAAGCGCATCAATCCGGATATTCAAACCATGTACATCAAACCACCGGTACAATCGCTGGTTCGTACAGTGGTTCAGTGTGCCGATATCAGTCTGAATTCTTCGTTTAGCACAATAGAAGCCTTAAACGAAGAAGCCCGGAGGCAAAATAAGATCCACAAAGTGATCATCATGGTGGAATTAGGGGAACTCAGAGAAGGTATTCTCAGAGAAAATATCGTGGATTTCTATCAACGTGTTTTCAACCTCGACCATATAGAAACCATTGGTCTGGGCTCGAATCTGGGATGCATGTATGGTGTAGAACCGACCTATGATAAACTGATTCAGCTTTCGCTATACAAAGAACTACTGGAAAGCAAGTTTAACCGTCAGATGGAGGTTATCTCTGGTGGCAGTTCGATTACCCTGCCGCTAATCAGTAAAAAGAAAGTACCCCCGGCCATGAATCATTACCGCATCGGTGAAGCAGCTTTCGTTGGCACCTCGCCTTTTGACGGGAAAAAATTCCGGGACCTCTCTGTCGATGCCTTTAATGTGGCTGCTAACATCATAGAACTTGAACAAAAAGAAGTTGTCCCGGATGGAAACATCGGTGAAGGAAATATCGGACACACTACTGAAGTCTCTGGTGATATTACAGAAAAAAGCTATCGTGCCATTGTCGACTTTGGCAGTATTGATGTTGATGTTGATGAACTATTTATAAAAGACAGGCATATTAACTTTTTGGGCACTACTTCCGATATGACCGTTTATGACCTTGGAAAAAACCTGAATCAGGGCAACCGCACCCGCTATAAAGTAGGTGATCAGATCAAGCTGATTCCTTCTTATATGGCTGTAGCCAGGCTGATGAATTCAAAATTTACGGAAGTCAAAATAAAATAAGCCCTCCTTTTAACAGGATAGTGGTCTGGAGATTTTCTTAACCCATTCTCCAGGCTTTTTTTTGTCTACTTCTTACAGACGAACTCAAAGGCCTTTTTCAAGTTCTTCCACCATCTCTTTAACAGCATCCCCTTTCAGCGCATTCTTCGAAGAGCCTATCCCGGAAATCTTTTTTACCATAAATTTTTCCAGAAAATTCATCCGCTCAAAGATATACTCTCCGCCCATTAGCTTATTGGAACTGGAGTGTTTTCGCAATACTTCCGGGTAGTTTTTTTCAAACTGCTCAGCAGCTCTTTCTTCATCCATGCAACAGAGATACAGCCCCAATTGCTTTTCAAGCAATTCTTCCTGATGTGTTTCATAAAAGGCTTTAACTTTCTTCTGTATAGCACCTACATGGATTGACCCGCCAACAATAACCCGTTCATAATCAGAAATGTCAACATTTTTTGCTTTTTTCAGGTTAAGGACATTCACCTCCCCGGCAAGTTTCTCCTGTAAGGCAAGGCCAACTTTTTCGCTACTTCCATGTGTCGAAGCATAGACAATAATTGTATTCATCTCTTTATAACTTTTTACAATAGGTCTCCGTCATTTATATGGTTAAGCTCGCCATAAGAAGTCCAATTACCGCCACGCCAGCCAGCATTCTATATTACTTTCAGCACCAAGCCCTTAAGGTATTCTCCTTCAGTGTGAAAGATACTAACCGGGTGATCTGCAGGCTGTGACAACTGATGCAATACGCTTACCTGACGGCCAGACTGAATCGCAGCCGCGGTGATCGTATCATAGAACAACCGCCGGTCGACCACCATAGAGCATGAAAACGTAAACAAAAGTCCTCCAGGCTGTATCTTATCCATGGCTAAAGCATTAATGCGTTTATATCCCTGTATGGCGTTATGCCGTGCGCTACGGGATTTAGCAAATGCAGGCGGGTCCAGCACAATCACATCAAAAGCATCCGCATCCATTTCTTTCAGATAATCCAGGGCATCGCCTGTTACTGCTTTATGATTTTGTTCCGGCAACTTATTCAAACGAATATTCTCTTCGGTCAAGGCCATAGCCCTGGCCGAGCTATCAACACTAACAACCTGACCTGCGCCCCCCTGTAAAGCAAACACCGAAAATCCGCCCGTATAGGAATACATATTCAATACACGCTTACCTTCAGAATACTGCCCCAGTAGATATCGGTTATCACGCTGATCTAAAAAGTAACCTGTCTTTTGGCCTTGCTCTACATCTACATGAAACAGCAATCCATTTTCCTTTATTACCGTGGAAGCCTTATCACCCAATAAAAAGCCATTGTTCGTTTGCTCTCGTGCCATACGCATCATAGTGTCCGAACTTTTATCATATACCGCACTTAAGTCCTCTCCCATTAATTCACCGAGAAATTCAATAAGCAAAGGCTTTAACAAATGCATTCCAACAGAATGGGTCTGAAAAACGGCAATATCGTCATAAATATCGATAATCAGGCCAGGCAAACCATCTCCTTCGGCAAAAACCAAACGAAAAGCGTTAGTATGCAAGCCTTTAGTAAATAACTTTTGACGAAATGCCCAGGCATCCAAAAGCTTTTTTTTCCAGTATGCACGGTCGGGCTCTACTGCTTGCCAGTCAAACACCCGCACAGCTATTGAACCATCCTGATAATGCCCTGTAGCCAGGTACTTCAGATGATTGGAGTAAACATCCACTATATCGCCGCTCTCTACTGTTCCTTCAATTTTTTTAATGGCGCCGGAAAAAATCCAGGGATGATACCTGCGCACTGCTTCCGCTTTCTTGGTCTTTAAAATAACTTTTGCTCGCTCCCTCATACTATCAATTTTTTGGTCATGGCCAGGTACATACGATTATAAATGCAGTATCCCGATCACATTACGGTCCATAAACGGAGCGCCAGGATATGCCCCGGTATAGTCGAAGTTAATCCAAATATAGCCCTCATCATCACGGTGAAAGTAAATATTTTTTCCTAAAGACTCTTTGTAAAACAAATCCCGCTTGATCAAGTCAATGACTTTTTGAAATTCATCTTCATGACAAACCTTTACCTCCGGATACAGATGCCGGTCGGTATGAATAACTCTTGGCTCCCCTCCTATTGCCTTGATAGCTGCGGACATTAAAATAGCATGATCGTCACAATCCCCGGCCATTAATTCAATACTTTCTCTGGCAGTAGCATAATATTCTTCACCCACAGGATCAGGAATATACTTCCATGATTTATTGATAACCTTAAAAATGCTAAAGTATCGAATAATATCACCATACTGTTTATGCAATTGCGGGACATCAAAATACTCCATGGAAGCCTTTACAGCAAACTTGCGCACTTCGGGGGTTTTGTATTCCATGGCAGCTTTGATCTCGTTAGCGTTACGCACAGTCATATCAACATCGCGCAAAAACGGAAGCTTCATCGGGTTATCCTGCACAAAGGTAATCATGTCCATATAATCGCGGTAGAGGGAAGAAAAGCCATACATTCCTCTCACCTCATTAATGCCCAAAATAATCATAAAAGCAATAAACAGTCCGATCACAATTTTTTGAAACACATTCAGCAACAATCGAAAAATCAAAAATATCAACAAAAAAGTAAGCACATGATCAATACGAATCATCTGCCCTATATTAAGCTTTACATCAGGCACATAACGATAAACCAAAACAAATACGGGAATAGTAAGAAGCAATGCCATACCTAATAATGCAAAAGAAAACAGGCGTTGACTACTTCTGTTTCTCCTTGTTCGCGAAGAATCTTTTTGCATTTGGCGAAAAATATCATCAAATTGACTCATGATGGTTTATTATTTGGGCATCAAAAATACAAATTGCCGATGTAATGACCTATTAAAACAGGCTTCTTTTTTGGTATTATTTCCTACCTTTGCAAACCATAAAAAATCAATAAAGATGAACAAGGGAATCAAAACTCAGGTATATTCTGAAATAGGTAAGTTAGAGGGAGTAATCATACACTCTCCAGGGCCGGAAGTTGAAAACATGACACCACAAAATGCGGAGCGCGCATTATACAGCGATATCTTAAATCTAAATGTAGCCAGGCGTGAATACAGCCAGTTTCAGGGCACTCTGGAAAAAGTTTCTACCGTCTATCAGATCAGATATTTACTTGCAGACATCTTGAAGAATCAGCGTGTTAAAGAGGATTTAGTTCGACGCATCATCCATAATGAAGGAGCACACGACTGGACAGACGCTTTATTACAGGCAGACAGCGATGAGTTATCCAGGCTGTTTATCGAAGGTGTGCCCCAAATAAAAGATAACCTAACGCGCTATCTCTCCCGGCAACGCTATGCGCTTAGGCCTTTACATAACTTTTTCTTTACCCGTGATGCTTCTGTAACCATCCATGATAAAGTACTGATCAGCAAAATGGCCAGTAAAGTCAGAGAGAGGGAATCCATGATTATGGAAGCCATTTTCGATTACCATCCTGATTTCCAAACCAAAACCGTCAATCCGGTGAATCACCCCACCTACAATGAAAAAATCTCGATTGAAGGTGGTGACGTACTCGTAGCCCGGGAAGATATTTTATTGATTGGCATTGGTGAAAGAACCAGCTCGCAAGGCATTGATTTTATCATCGAAAAACTAAAAACGCATTCGGCCAGACGCCATATTTTGATTCAGGAGCTACCCCTAAAACCCGAATCTTTTATTCATCTGGATATGGTGTTTACTTTTCTGGACAAAGATGCATGCATGATCTATGAACCAGTCATTTTAAAACCGAACAAACTACAAACTGTTCATATAGAAATTGATAACGGTAAGGTATGCAGTATCTACCAGGAAGAAAACCTTTTGCAGGGACTAAAAAAGCTAGGAATGGACCTGGAGCCTATTTATTGTGGCGGACAAAAAGATATCTGGACACAGGAACGCGAGCAATGGCATAGCGGGGCCAATTTTTTCAGCATTGCACCAGGTAAAGTGATTGGCTATGAAAGAAATATGCATACTATCGAAGAAATGAACAATCACGGTTTTGAAATCATTCCGGCACTTGACATTATCAACAACAAAGTAAATCTGGATGACTATAAACGCGCTGTTGTTTCTATTGAAGGCTCAGAATTACCACGTGGCGGAGGTGGTGCCAGATGTATGAGCATGCCTGTAAAAC
This sequence comes from Bacteroidota bacterium, assembly GCA_051748205.1. Taxonomy (GTDB): domain Bacteria; phylum Bacteroidota; class Bacteroidia; order Bacteroidales; family PWNQ01; genus PWNQ01. Next base: position 16,706 of record JBNJHE010000021.1, read on the forward strand.
GTAGTAAAGTCGATTGGTAATCAACGGGTAAAAACCCAATTCGCTTCATCCGACAAGGATTCATGATAGCGATATCCGTCTTCATCAAAAGCTTTTATCGCTTCAGGATCTTCAATTTGATGCTGAAGAATATACCGGCTAAGCATTCCCCGGGCTTTTTTAGCATAAATACTAAGAGTGCGGAGCTTATCGCCTTTCAACTCCTTAAAGACAGGTGTAATAACTCTGGCGTTCAGGTTTTCTGGTCGAATCACCTTAAAATACTCCTGCGATGCCAGATTAATCAACACCGGGTCATTGGTTTCATTGAGCACTTCAGTAATTTTGTTACCCCAAAAATCATAAAGACTATTCCAGTTTTCAGTTTTAAATTTGCTTCCCATCTCCAAACGATAAGGCTGAATTAAGTCAAGCGGACGCAAAATTCCATGCAGTCCCGAAAGGATAAAGAGATGCTGCTGGGCATACTCCAACTCCTTGGCTGTCATTTCTTTTGCTTTCAATCCTTCATAAACATCCCCGTTAAATGCAAGCACAGCCTGACGTGCATTATCCAAATTGAAAGGAAGATGCCATTGCTTAAACCGTGCTGCATTAAGTTGAGCCAGATTACCGGAGATTTTCATCATCGATTGCAGCTGCGATGGAGATTTTTGAGCCAATTCATTGATTAGCTCCTGACTTTCATTTAAAAAGCGAGGCTGTGAAGCTTTCCGAACTGACAGTGCACTGTCAAAATCAAGCTTTTTTGCCGGGGATAAAATGATTTGCATTGTTTGTGCTATTTTATTTTCAAGAAAACAATTATTTTTACCAAAAGTTTAGTTAAATATGAGCGCATCAAAACATTTTATCCGCTATAGTTGGGGGCTTCTTATGATAATGCTATTTACAATAGTTTCCAGCTGCGATCCTGATTTCAGCAGCTACTGTAATAATTGCACTGTAACTGTTCCGGAGGAAGGAAAAGTACTGGTTGAAATCACCTTCAACAGCGAAAACACTGAGGTTCCGGTATTTATTTACAAAGGAAAAGAAACCGGCAAGGACACAGTATACGCTGACACACTGACGCAAAGCCCTTTGCGCCTGTTTTTAAAAACAGAACAGGACTATTCTGCAGAAGCCATATATCAAAGCGGGGCTCAGGAAATTCATACCTTTGATGGAGGGCAAATCAAAGTTGAAGAAACTGAATGTGATGATGAACCATGTTATTATGCAAAAGTACTCAACCTGGATCTGACGCTGATTGATCCATAACCAAACCTGCCTGCAACAGCGGCCAGGCCTCTACTTTCCAGCATTTATTTTCCTTTATCAGGCTAAGCTTATATTTTTTATCTTCAAGCTGGTAGAGAATACTCCCCGACATCTTTTGAATTGAGGCAGACAGTATGGAAACAGGCGCTTTCAAAATATGCTGCTGGCTTTTGTCACAGCACATCTTTTCATAATGCTGAACCAAAAATACGGATTCTTTCAAAGAGGATGAAGCCAGATTTACTGCAAAGGAAAACTGTTTACTGCTTGTTGCCAGGATAAAAGCCAAACCCGTCAACTGCATCTCCAGCCAATCAAAATTATGAATCAGCCACTGATCATGAATCTGAATAAACTCAACAGGGTTTTCCTCATTGACAATGGCATATGCTGTAGTATCCATAATCTGAATATCACTTAGCTCGAATTGATGAAATGGATACACTACTCCTATATCATCCCACCCCATAGAAATTTGGTGCAAATCATCCAACAAGCGATGCAATTCTCCTGTTGCCAGTTTAAATTGTCCAATTTTTCCTGGATGGTGAATTTGTTCAGCAAGGTTTACGGTTAAGTCTTCGAGCTTACTGGAATTCGACTGGCAAGCGAATAACGACAAAAAGGACAATATGATCAGTAATCGCAGCATCATAAAGATAAAAAAATGTCCTCATGAAAGACTTCATAAGGACATCTTGAATAAGAAGATTTAAACTACTCAGTCATTTTTTCTTCTTGCATTTCTTCTTCTTGCATTTCTTCTTCGGTGCCTTCAGCGTCTTGTTCTGTAGCGTCGCCTTCTGTAGCGTCGGCTTCAGGAGCTTCCTGCTCTTGAGCTTCTACACCGTCTTGAGTTTGTTCTGTGGCTTCACCTTCAGTGGCATCTGCATCACCTTCAGCGTCTGTTGTACCGTTGCAAGCAGCAAATGTTACAACTGCCAATAACATCAATGCTAATTTAAGTAAGTTTTTCATTGTATAAATTTGATTTTGGTTTAAAACTATCGCAAAGTAGCGAATTATTTTTGTAAAAAGCAATACTTTTGAAAAAAAAAATATAATTATATCGATTTAATGTCGTTATATAAATTTAACATATTGTTTAACAGACAGATACCTTTACAGCCATGGATTTATTAAAATATAAGGCGGATGAGCTGGCAACGTATATCATTAGGCGCTTGCAGGATGAATTACCTGGATTTCGTGCACATGAAAAAATGGCACCAGAAGGAAGGGTTTTGTTTCATTCCGGACAGGATCAGGCACGAGAAAGTGCCGTTTTAATTCACTTATACAAACATAATGAGCAATGGCATACATGTTTTATACAACGTCCACAATACGATGGGGTGCACAGCGGGCAAATAGCCTTCCCCGGAGGAGGACGAGAAAGGACAGATCGCACGATCATGGAAACAGCCTTGCGGGAAGCCCATGAAGAAGTAAATATTGCCACCAATCAAATCAAAGTATTAGGCAATCTCTCCCCGATTTATATTCCACCCAGCAATTATCTGGTAACACCCATAGTCTCCATCTCGTCACAACGCCCTGACTTCAAGCCACAAATTGCTGAAGTAGATAAAATTGAAGAAATTCCCTTATCGGCAATCATGGACACCGGTAAGATTCAAAGCCGTATTTTTTATCCTGGGACAGCCTATGAAATCAAAGCTCCTTGTTACCGGGTGAATGACATCATTATTTGGGGAGCTACGGCTATGATTCTTTATGAATTCATTAGCATTCTAAGATAAAAAAAACCGCCGGAAGGCACCGGCGGCTGTTTTAAAATGTCAGTTTATTTTGTATCGGATTCTTCGATTACAATTTCGTGAGTAAATTTAGCCGCTTTTTTCAACATATGACTAACGCCACAATAGCGATCTTGCGAAAGTTTAACAGCCTTATTAATCTTATCTTCGGGTAAATCGTTGCCCTTAAAAGTATATTTAAGATGCACGGCATCATAATGTTTTGGATGTTCGTCAGTAGGATTAACAAAGGCCTCGACATTAAAATACGCAGGTTTAACCCGCATTTTTTTCAAAATAGAGATCACATCCATTGCTGTACAACCAGCCAAAGCAACCATCATCAGCGGTTTTGGACGGGGCCCACGATCTTCCCCTCCCACTTTTTCACCAGCATCAATGGCAAATTTATGACCATTAACATCAGCCTCAAAGGCCATTTTTTCCATCCATTCGGTTTGAGCTATTTTTTCCATAGTATTAGATTTTATTTGTTGACAGCAACAACGGGAAACAGAAAAAGTTTAACGCACTCTCAGTTTTCTCCCAATTTGCAATACTGTTGATCGCGAAATGCCATTTATACTGCACAACCTACGAATGCTTGTATTATACATCCGGGCAATTTTCCCTAAATAGTCTCCTTTCTGCACATAATGAAAGCGAGCATATTTTAAATTTCTCACTGGCCCCAGATAGCTAAAATCGGCAGCTGTAAGCCAGAGTGTATCACCTTTAATATCATATTCGTAATAATCAAAAACCGCTTCTGAATCAAAAGCGGCACCCAGATACCGGGTTTCAAAATGAAGGTGGGATCCTGTTGAACGCCCCGTATTACCACCAAAACCAATCAGCTCTCCTGCTTTGACGAATTGATTCGTATCAACTACAATAGCGGAAAGATGAGCATATACTGTTTCCAAACCATTATAATGGCGAACAACAACAATATTACCATAGCCACCTTCGCGCCCGGCATAGCGAACTGCACCATCAAAAACACTCCGGACTGTATCGCCCGTCACCAGATCAATGTCTGTCCCATAATGAAATCTATAATGACGCATGCCAAAGTTGGAAGTGATTCGGTTACGGGGTGAAGGCAGGGAATAATTGCGAACACTGTCGGTTAAGACCAGCATAACCGAATCCAGCTTCAGAAAAAAATCAGCGCTCTCAATTAAAGAAGTATGGGAAAGACATTTCACCTTATCGGTTTTCCATGCTCCGTAAAGTTCGAAAGCCGGAAATAACCGAACGTCATATAAATCATAATGATTTGTTGCTAAATCAATACTATCATTTATACTTTCAATCTGATATTGGCCAATCAATTTATGACTTTGTCCATAGACACAAACTGAAAACAGCATAAATAGAATAAAAAAATGATGCCATCGCATAGGAAAACATTTGTACAAAAATAGAAATCTTTACAGTAACCATAGCTCACCAACCCCATAATTCTGCATTATAAAATGTCATATTTGCTTTTTAGCGGCTTTTCGCCCTTGTTTCTAAAGGATAACCACTGGTAATCAGCACCCTTTTAAGATGAGGTAATAGCAATTTTCAGCGACTGTGATAGATTAAGTGATTTTAAACCAGGCTCAAGCTATATTTTAACAACTTTAACAGACTGACTTATAGCAGAACTGCTCACCCGCAAAATATAAGTCCCCTGATTTAGCTTATCAAGGCCCGAAAAAATAAACAAAGATCCATCACCCGAAGAACGGGGTTTCAATCGCTGGATTAAACGTCCACGGATATCATACAGCTCGAATCTGGCATCGCTACCGGTTTGGATATCAAAAAACAGATATAGTTTATCATGAAAAGGATTGGGCAACACGCTCAATGCTTGTTGCTGCTTTTGCTGCTGATGCTGTAAAAGTATCGCGGCCATTTGAAAATCAGGAATTCCGTAGCCGGTAAGGGTATCAGGATTTTGAAAGCGGGAACTACTGCGTTCCACAGCGTCTTTTAGATCCATATGAGATATTTCGGGAAAAGCCGACCACAAGCTTGCACAAGCGGCAGATAAGAGAGGAGCAGAAAAGGAAGTCCCGTTCCCGGCGAGCACCTGATCGCTACCATTGACAAAGAAGGTATTCTTTCCTACTGCGGCAACGTTAGGCTTTTGATCTCCATCAGCGGCAGGCCCTTTTGAGCTAAAGGAAGCATAAATCCCTTTCTGGTCGACAGCAGCTGCAGTTAAAACACTATCGCCATCTGCCGGGGCCGAAATATATTGCCAGGATGAATTACCTTCATTGCCAGCGCTATTAACCACCAGCATACCGCGTGAAGCCGCAATATCTGCTGCAATGGTAGAATAAGCTGTATTCCCGTCCAGATCATGCCTTTGATAACTCAACGATGCGTGATCAAAACTAGAATAACCCAGGGATGAATTGATCAGATCAGCACCAAGGCTATCGGCATATTCGGCTGCCGCCGCCCAGTTCAGCTCTTCTATAGGATATTCACTAGCTACATCTTCGGTGCGCAACAACAGATAAGAAGCTTTTGTCGCAGCACCGATATATGTTTCAGGAATATGTGCTGCCATAATCGATAACACAGCCATGCCATGCGTGCTTCCGTGATAGACATCATAATCACCATCCACAAAATCCCGCGTAGCCACTAAACGATTACTCTGTATCAAATGACGCAGGGAAACCATCTGATCCACATAACTGAATCCGGCGTCCAGCACTGCAACCATAATGCCTTCACCCTGATAGCCATCGCTATGGAGATGATGTAGATTCATTAAAGCGATCTGATTTTCCGAAAAACCATATGCTTCGTCAAAATCGTTACTGCCTACCTTTTTATTGACAGCGATAGCATGTCCCTCCTTTTTGTTTCCTCCAAAACTATCTTTTTGCTGGTAGCGCACGATATCAACCGAACGGACAAAGGGCAACGCTGCAATGGATGATAACAAAGGCATGGAATCCATAGCGATAACAGCCCCATTTAACCATTTTGTAACCCCATGTATTTCAGCTCCTATGTTCGTCAGACTATCCAGGTAATGTGGACTGACAGGCAAATCGCGCTCATCAACAGAAATATTCATGCGCTCACGCCGCTCAAGTGCGCGTAAGCTTAAAAAATCCTCTGGTTTTTGAATATCATATACAGTCTGCTGCTTATCACTAAACTGAACAAAAAATCTGTCCGGAGTATATTGCTGTGCAATAAGAATAGCAGGTGACAGCATAGTCAGAAAAACAATTAGATACCATTGCCGGTATAATGTCCTGACCAAAAACATCAGCCTGAAATAACTGGAAAAAACGAATGGCTGACCATATTTATAATCCATAATCAATCAATTTATAAGTATAATGCACACCACTTTCTACTTCACCAGTGTTGATATTTAAATCCTGATCGATAACCTCTTTATAGACCATCCCTATTTGAGAAGCATAAACTTCATATGCCAGATTTTTACTAATGAGCGTTGTAAGATTTTGCTGTTCCACAGTCACAGTATTTGAATATTCTTGATTATCAATAACAAAAATATCATCCACTACGGAATATTCATAAATATTTTGCAGACTGGAGTTGTAGCCATTTACATCCCATTGATAACCGGCCTTAGGGGGAAAAACAAAAGGTATAACATATTTATTATCAACCATTTTTAGGATTTTGGTTGATTCCCTTTGCAGGGTATAAACATAATCAATCTTCCAGTCCGCCGTATCACTGGGCCTGATATATCTTTCGGCTAAAAAAACATCCTTGTTTTGATCATCCGGGATATGTTCCACAACAATTTCTTTAACCTGATAATAAGAGGTATCAATTTTGACAGGGTCATAAAAATCATCCCAGAAAATGGAATCCACCTCATAGATCATATAGGCGTTAGTTTTAAGGGGATAATAGTCATATCCCATATCCACAGGATCTTCAGTATTTACATTACAAGCAATGAAAAAAATACCAGACAAAAGCAATACAAATAAAAAATTTCGATTCATGATGATCAATAAATTAGCAATTTAACACATAAGATAAGCAGGTGTTTAATCAAAAGCGAAGATACTATATTTTTAGAAACAAAAGGAGTACAACAAACATAACAAGAGCGAGAGCAGCAGCACCAAGAAATGCAGCCATATGGGAACCTATCAGATAAAAACCTCCAATAATCAAAGGGCCGAATGTTTGCCCTATTCGCAAAACCATTCCATTAAAAGACATAAACATACCGCGAAATTTTAAAGGCGCCAGTTTTGTCAGGTGCGACTGTATGCTGGGAAAGGTCAGTCCATGGCCAAATCCAAAAATAAGAATCGGGATAATCAGCATCAGCTGGACAGAGATTAAAGGAATTAAAGCAAATGCGATTACATAAGAGGCAAAGCCAAAAAGAATAAGCTGACGTTCAGAAAAGTACTGGTTGATTTTTCCTAAAAAAGCGGATGTAAGGGCAGTAACAAATGACATGGATGTTAAGACCAGGCCTATTTCCAATGAGGAAGAATCAAAACGGTCTTTCATCAATAACGGCAGGTAGGTAAGATAAGCGCCAAACAAGATCACAAACAGCACAAAGGAGGCCACAAAAAGCACAATAACAGAATGGGAATTAATGTGCTTTATCGATTCCTTCAGATATACCAGGAACTTCCCTTCACGTTTGGGTTCCGGGTTTTTCAATTTGAACATCACAGCCCAGGCCACTGGCAAGGCTAACAGCGGGAAAAGAAAAGGGAAATGCCACCCCAAAATTGCCAAAGCCCCCCCAAAGGCAGGATAAACAGCGGTCCCTACACTCAATACTCCGGCCACATAGCCCATCACTTTCGAGCGTTCTTCTTTAGCATAGATATCTCCTACCAACGTTGAATTTAACGAACCCAAAGAGGCTGCACCAGCACCCTGCAAAACCCTGAAAAATAAAATCCAGTGAAAGTCGCGCAGAAAAAATATTGCGGCACCAGCCAATGCAAATAGTATTAAGGATGGAACCAGAACATGTTTTCGCCCCACACGGTCAGCAATGATACCCAAAACAGGTGTTAAAATTATTCCCGGCATGCTAAAAAAGACAATCAACAATCCCGTCTGCTGGTTCGTCAACGATAAATCAGCACGAATATCCGGTAAGACAGGAGTAATTGTCGACACCCCCATAACTGCCATCAGCGTGATGGAAAAAATAATGCGCAGGTTGATATCGTTACGGTATAATTTTTTCTCGGCCATAAAAGTGGGCAAAAGTAACATTATTTCACATCTTATTATAAACATATATGCTGACTGGCGTGTTATCTATAACCAATATAAATAACCAAAAAAAGATTCAACCATGAGGAAAAGATTTGAAAACAAGACAGGCGTAATTACAGGAGGCTCCGGTGGTATTGGAGCAGAAACAGCCCGCATACTATTGGAAGAAGGGGCTAAAATACTGATCGTAGATATTGATGGTGATGCTTTGAAAAAAGTAGCGGAAGAGATAAACTCTCCGAATTTGCATACCTTTACTGCTGATGTTAGTGATGAAAAGCAAGTAAAAGCATATGCCGATAAAGCAAAAGAACTCTTCGGCCATGTAGATTTATTTTTGAATAATGCCGGCATAGAAGGCAAGGTTTTACCCCTGGATGAATATCCGATGGACCTTTACCATAAACTTATTGCTATTAACGTAAACGGCGTATACTATGGCATGCGATTTCTCTGGCCCCTAATGAAAAATAATGGCGGATCAGTAGTAATTACTTCGTCCGTTGCCGGAATTGTTGGTACTGCCAATGTACTTCCATATGTTACCAGCAAGCACGCCGTAAATGGATTAATGAAATCTGCTGCCCTCGAAGGCGCGCAATACAATATTCGTGTCAATGCAATTAATCCTTCGCCAGTGGATAACCGTATGATGCGGTCATTGGAGGAAGGCTTTGCACCGGGACAGGCTGAAGCCGCCAAAAAAGGTTTTGAAGATAGCATACCACTGAAACGATATGCAACCAATGCCGAAGTAGCCAATTTAGCTCTATTTCTATTATCGGAAGAAAGTTCCTTTATTACAGGCACTACAAACCCCGTAGATGGTGGAATGACGGCGTAATTAGTACTTCAGGATATAGGATAAACCGGTTTAGCTTTTGTTAAACCGGTTTTTTTTATTGTTGAAGACCGGCCTCAATTATAAAATTCACATTGTTAATATTTAGTTAAATTAACAAGTGTGCACACTATCCATTTGTTTTTTTTGTTCTTTTGTTCCCGAACTAAACAACCATTACCAAACAAACAAAAATATATGAACACAGAAGACCGCATTAAACATCAAAAGCAGCTTGTTGAGCGCTTAGGGCAGGAGTATGAAAAAGATGGCATGCAGCCCGTTGCCGGACGCATTCTGGCACTGCTAATGGTTATGGACAAAGAAGAATACACCTTTGATGAAATAATTGAAGAGCTTCAGATAAGCAAAAGCTCTGCTTCTGTTGCTTTAAAAATGCTACAGTTGCGCAATATCGTAGAGTATATCACACATCCGGGTGATCGTAAGCGATACTTCAGGATCCGCACGCAAGAGCCGTTTATGCTGATAGACGAATTCCGCGAAAAATTGCAAAGCAATCAGGATATTTTGAAAGAGATTATTAAACATAAGGCCAATAAAGATTCGCAAAACGTCCGATTGTTTAATAACCTCGTTGCCATGATGGACTTCTTTTTAGACAATTTTGATAAATTAAAAAGTGAATACCTGAAAAAGCAATAATTTTTGCTACATTTAGTTCGATAAATCCTAAACTCAATAATAAATTATGAACCGAATAAACCTCTTAACGAGTCTAATTTTTCTACTGCTCTGCTATTTATCAGAAGCACAGGAAAAACAAAAATTCACCATTGCTGAGGCACAGCAATATGCTGAGGAAAACAACAAGCAGCTCGAAAATGCCCGCAGAGATATCATGATGGCTGAACAGGAGCACAAAGCAGCACTGGGCCAGGGGCTACCACAAGTGAGTGGAACCATGGACTATATGACAAACTTCAACTATGAGGCTGAGCTGGAATTTGGTAGTGGCGACGCAGACCCTCCACAAGTGGATTATACCAAATTTGATCCGGGCGATTATGAACTGCTGAAAATACTGAACTCATTCAGCTCTTCCGGGCCAACAACAATAGAGATGACAGACCAGGCAAATGCTCAATTGCAGGTTTCACAATTAATTTTTAGCGGACAATACTGGGTAGGACTACAGACAGCAAACATCGGATATGAGCTGGCCAGGCAAAATGCAAAAATCACCGCGCTGGATGTCAAAGAAACTGTAACAAATACCTACCAGCTAATATTAGTCACCCGCGAAATTGTGGATATACTGGATAAGAATCTACAAAACCTGGAAGAAATTAAAACCCACACCAACAATATGTATGCTGCAGGGATGGCCGAACAAACCGATGTCGATCAGATATCCATCAGCATTTCAAAGTTGGAAAACCAGAAAAAGTCGCTCGAGCGCAATGTAAACATCAGCTATAATATGCTCAAGTATCAGATGGGTCTGAATAACGATCAGGAGATTATTCTGACCGATTCGCTCAATGGCATCCTCGATCATCTGGAAGCAGCAAGCAGTTTAGCCAAAGCATTCGAAATCCACCAAAATCCGAACTATCAGATTATTGAAACACAAACTCAATTACAGGAAAAAATGGTAGATATGCAAAAGTGGGCTTATGCTCCCACGATTACCGGCTTTTATAGTTATACAGAAAAAATTATGACGACTGGCTTCGATCTAAGCCCCAATAATGCAGCAGGATTAACACTGAATGTTCCAATCTTTTCCAGTGGCATAAGAAAGGCTGAGCTTGAAAAGGCCCGCATTGAGCTGGATAAATCTCAACGCAACAAAGAAATGGTAAGAGAACAATTGCGGCTACAAAACAATCAGCTCCGTTATGAACTCAGTAGCGCACTGGAAAATTACAATACGCAAAAACAAAATGTGACAGTGGCCAAACGTGTATTGGAAAGCATTCAAAATAAATATAAGCAAGGGCTTGTTTCCAGTCTTGATTTAACCCAGGCCAACACCAATTATCTAACTGCCGAGAGTGATTATCTGAATGCAGCCCTGGAACTAATGCAAGCAAACCTTGAGTTGAAAAAATTATATAACGAAATTTAAAAAAACACCCTAAACTTCAATAAATCATGCAGCTAAAAATAGTAAATCTGATGACTGTGGGCGCACTTATTGCCACAATGGCGGCTTGTTCACCATCAGAAAAAGAGAAAAAATCAGAGGAATCGGAAAAAGATGCCAGCCCTGTGAGAGTAATCAGCCTTAAAAAAGATTCCATCAACAAAACCCTCGAATACACCGCTAACATTATAGCTTTTGAAGAAGTTAATTATGCTCCAGCCCAACCCGGCCGTATTCAGAAAATCTTTGTTGATGCAGGAGACCGGGTACGTAAAGGGCAGCTATTGGTTAAGATGGATAACACCCAACTAACCCAGGCTTTGTCACAGTTGGAAAATGCACGTACCACGTTTGAACGTATGGACACGCTATACAAACTAAACAGCATCTCCAAACAACAATACGACCAGGCAAAGACCCAATATGAGGTTGCGGTGTCCAACCTGGAATACCTGGAAAAAAACACGACCTTAACCTCACCCTTCAATGGCATGATAACGGCAAAATATTATGAGGGTGGTGAAGTTTATTCTGGTGCTCCCAACACCCAATCGGGAAAAGCAGCCATCATCACGTTAATGCAAATCAATCCGTTAAAAGCCGTAGTGAGCATTCCCGAAAATTACTTCCCGCATATTAAGACAGGGATGTCAACAAATATAACAACAGACATTTATCCGGGTAAAAGTTTTTCAGGAAACGTATATAAAATTCACCCAACTATCGACCCTTCCACACGCAGCTTTAAAGTGGAAATAAAAATTGACAACCCTGGCGAAAAGCTTCGCCCGGGAATGTTTGCCCGTGTCATGCTCAAACTCGGACAAAAAGAAACACTGATGGCGCCTGCTATTGCAATCTTAAAGCAGGAAGGCACTAACAACCGTTTCGTCTTTATCAACAAAAACGGCATAGCTCATAAAGTAGAGGTTGAAATTGGGAAACGCCTGAACGACCAGGTTGAACTGATTTCAGATAAGATATCCGAAGGACAGGAACTTATAGTTACAGGGCAGGTAAATCTTATGCACAAAGACTCTGTCATTGTCAAAAATTAATCATTCACAAAAAAAATAATATCATGAGTATATATGGAAGTGCTGTCAAAAAGCCGATCACTACAATAATGATTTTTATTGCCATCGTAGCGCTTGGTTTATATTCAGTTGTTCGTCTTCCGGTAGATTTGTATCCTGAAATAGAGTTCCCTGCTATCACGGTATTCACTACATATCCCGGGGCCAGTGCACACGACATAGAGAATAATATTTCAGAGCCAATAGAAGACGCCTTGAACACTGTTGATGAACTCAAAGAGATATCCTCTGTTTCCAGGGATAACTTATCGATTGTAATATTGGAATTTGAATATGAAACAGACTTAACAGAAGCGGCTAACAATATCCGCGACGGCCTTGAATTTGTCCGCGATGAGTTGCCTGATGCTGCGGAAGAGCCCAACATCTTTAAATTCAATTCCAGCATGATGCCTATACAGATGTTTGCCATCACAGCAGATGGAAGCTATGAGGGCATAGAAAAAATGCTGGAAGAAAAGCTTGTCAACCCCTTAAATCGCGTTGAGGGAGTAGGATCTATCAATGTTGTGGGTGCGCCACAGCGGGAAATAGCTGTAGAAATCGACCCTCGCCGCCTGGAAGCCTATGATATAACTATCGAACAAATCGGCAATATCCTGGCGGCCGAGAACATGAATATGCCGACGGGGAATATTGAAATGGGTAGCCTGGACTATCCCTTGCGCGTTGAAGGAGAGTTTAACGACAGCGAAAAGATTAAACATATCGTTGTAGGCAGCAGTCAGGGACAGGCTATTTACCTTAAGGATGTCGCTAAGGTACGAGATTCGTTGCGCGATATGTCGATGGATGAAAAGATCAATGGCCAAAACGGTGTTCGCATGATGGTCATGAAACAATCAGGGGCCAATACGGTGAAGGTGACCCGTGAGCTAAAAGAACGTATGGATGAGCTAAAAAAAGATCTTCCGGCAGACATCAAAATTCAAACGATTTTTGACTCCAGTGAGTTCATCAAAGGCTCAATCAACAATTTGTCAACCACCTTGTTGTTTGCTTTGTTCTTTGTGATTTTGGTTGTGTTATTCTTTTTAGGCCGCTGGCGGGCCACTTTTATTGTTGTATTAACCATCCCGATATCGCTCATTGTATCCTTCATTTACTTGCGGATTTCAGGACACTCTATCAACATCATTTCACTCTCAGCCCTCTCCATTGCCATAGGCATGGTAGTCGATGATGCTATTGTCATTTTGGAAAACATCACCAAACACATAGAGCGAGGTAGCAGTCCTCGCGAAGCAGCTATCTATGCCACCAATGAGGTATGGCTGGCCGTTATTGTCACGACCCTTACCGTTGTTGCTGTCTTTTTCCCTATGACATTTTTAGGAGGCATGACAGGTGTGATGTTCCGTCAGCTGGGTTGGATTGTCACCATTACAGTAACCACATCTACCCTGGCAGCCATCACCTTAACACCCGTACTCAGCTCAAAGTTACTCAAGCTAAAGAAAAACACAAAGGCACCCGGACGATTCAGTTATGACAAAACCATTAAACCCCTACTCGACCGGCTCGACAACTGGTATGAAGGCACATTACGCTGGAGCCTTCATCACAAGAAAAGTATACTGATATCAGCTCTAGGGATATTAATCATTTCCGGATTTTTGGCCACACAACTGGGAGCTGAATTTATGCCAGAGTCTGACGAAAGTCGCTTTTCCATTTCGATAGAACTGCAGTCGGGCACACGCGTGGATAAATCAATAGAGGTAGCCAGAAAAGTGGATACCCTATTGGAAAACAATTTCCCCGAGGTCATTCTGGTTTCAACATCAGCCGGCGCTGACGACGAGGGTGGTTTCGCTTCCATGTTTCAGGCAACAGGTTCTAACATCATCAATTATACCATACGATTAAAAGATATTGAAGACCGCGAACGCGATATTTGGGCCATTACCGAAGAGGTAAGGCAACGCTTAGCGAAGATACCGGAAATTGTCAAATTCAATGTCTCCTCTGGAAATACCGGTATGATGGGCGGCAACCAGGTTGACATAGAGATATATGGCTACAATATCAGTCAGACCACACGCCTGGCAAACCAACTGGCTGACAGTGTTCGCACTATCGAAGGGGCCCGTGAGGTTAAGATCAGCCGCGAAGCAGAGAAGCCGGAATTGCGTCTTGAACTTGACCGCGAAAAGCTGGCATCCAATGGATTGAACACAGCCATGGTGTCCTCTGCCCTTTATAACCGC